>CACWKM010000126.1 GCA_902761475.1 uncultured Bacteroidales bacterium | reverse complement strand
TGGAGGTGGTCTATCTGGAGGACTTGGTGGCCGAGGTGCTCGACATCAGCCCCGGCATCCGCCGCGACTTCCTGCGCCAGTTCATCGCCGAGGCTGGCGTGCGCGCCACCCGTTATCACGAGATTATCTATGACTACCTCGACGGCATCGCCTCGAGCAAGGAGTTGGTGCTCAAGACCATGGAGGGCGTCTATCTGAACGAACTGCCGCGCACGCGTCTGCGTTTGGACCATTCGCTGGTAGATCAGGTGCATGGCGACAGCCGCATCGTGGTGAACCCGATGCCCAACCTCTATTTCACCCGCGACCCGTTTGCCAGCATAGGCACCGGTGTGGCCATCAACCGCATGTACTCCGTGACGCGCTGTCGCGAGACCATCTATGCCGACTATCTGTTTAAGTATCACCCCGATTTCAAGGACGTGGAGCACTACTACGACCGCTTCATGCCGTTCCACATCGAGGGTGGCGACGTGCTCAACCTGAGCGAGCACACTCTGGCGGTGGGCATCTCGCAGCGCACCGAGCCCGACGCCATCGAGTTGCTGGCGAAAAAGATTTTCAAGAATCGCTATTCGGCCATCGACACCTTGCTGGCCATCCGCATTCCCGAGACGCGTGCGTTCATGCACCTCGACACGGTGTTCACGCAGATTGACTACGACAAGTTCATGGTTCACCCGGGCATTCTGGGCCCCATCGAGGTGTTCAAGATTACGCCTGGCGACTCGGCCGACGAGGTGCGCATCGCTCGCACACGCGAGCCGCTGGAGCAGGTGCTGGCCCATGCGCTGGGCACCGACCACGTGGAACTCATCAAGTGCGGCGGCGGCGACCGCATCACCGCCGAGCGCGAGCAGTGGAACGACGGCTCTAACACGCTGTGCATTGCCCCGGGCAAGGTCATCGTGTATGAGCGCAACGACGTGACCAACGCCATCTTGCGTAACCATGGCCTCACGGTGCTCGAGATTCCCAGCAGCGAACTCTCGCGCGGACGCGGAGGGCCACGATGCATGAGCATGCCACTGTGCAGGCAGCAATAGGACAGTAAAAATCACTATCAACCTCTCATATCTATCATTTACAATTACAATTATGCCAAGAAGTTTATCGGGAAGAAGTTTCCTTAAGTTGTTGGATTTTAGCACCGAGGAGATTCAGTATTTGCTTGAACTCTCCAAGGATTTCAAGCGCCTGAAGCGCGCTGGCACGCCCCACAAGTATCTCACTGGTAAGAACATCGTGTTGCTGTTTGAGAAGACCTCCACGCGCACCCGTTGCTCGTTTGAGGTGGCAGGCAACGACCTGGGCATGGGCGTGACCTATCTTGATCCGGGTTCGTCGCAAATGGGCAAGAAGGAGTCGCTCGAGGACACCGCCAAGGTGCTGGGACGCATGTATGACGGCATTGAGTACCGCGGTTTCGACCAGCAAGTGGTCGAGGACTTAGCGCGTCATGCCGGCGTGCCCGTGTGGAACGGCCTCACCACGCAGTTCCACCCCACGCAGATGCTTGCCGACGTGCTCACCATTGAGGAGAACTTCGGACGCTATAAGGGCCTGAAGATGGTCTTCATGGGTGATGCCCGCAACAATGTGGCCAATTCGCTCATGGTGGTGTCGGCCAAACTCGGCATCAACTTTGTGGCCTGTGGCCCCGCCGAGAATATGCCCGACGCCGAACTCGTGGCCACCTGCCGCGAGATTGCCAAGAACAACGGCAGCACCATCACGCTCACGCCCGACGTGAAGGCCGGCACCGCTGGCGCACACGTCATCTACACCGACATCTGGGTGTCGATGGGCGAGGCTCCCGAGTTGTGGGAACAGCGCATCAAGTTGCTCAGCCCCTATCAGGTGAACGACGAGGTGATGGCCAATGCCGCCCCCGACGCCATTTTCATGCACTGCCTGCCCTCGTTCCACGACCTGGAGACGACTGTGGGACGTGAGATTCACGACAAGTTCGGCCTCAAGGAGATGGAAGTCACCGACAAGGTGTTCCGCAGCAAGCAGTCGAAGGTCTTTGACGAGGCCGAGAACCGCATGCACACCATCAAGGCCGTGATGTATGCCACACTAAAGTGAGCCGCCGGAGATGAGCAAACGACTTGTGATTGCCCTGGGCGGCAACGCCCTGGGCAAGACTCCTGGTGAGCAATTAGAACTGGTAAAGGGCACCGCGACGACCATCGTCGACCTCGTGGAAGAGGGCTACGACGTGGTGATAGGTCACGGCAATGGCCCGCAGGTGGGCATGGTGAACCTGGCCTTTGAGTACTCGGCCACGCACGATGGCGGCACGCCCGCCATGCCGTTTCCCGAGTGCGGCGCCATGACGCAGGGCTACATAGGTTACCACCTGCAGCAGGCCATCGAGCGCGAGTTGGCGCATCGTGGCATCGACAAGCCCTGTGCCGCAGTGGTTACACAGGTGGTGGTGGACCGTGCCGACGAGGCCTTCAATCACCCCACCAAGCCCGTGGGCATGTTCTACACTGCCGAGCAGGCGCGCGACATTGCCGAGCGCACGGGCTACACCTTCGTGGAGGACGCCGGCCGCGGTTATCGCCGCGTGGTGCCGTCGCCCATTCCCGTGAAGATTGTGGAACTGCCCATCGTGGAGCAACTCGTGGGGCTGCACAGCGTCGTCATCACTGTGGGCGGTGGCGGCATTCCTGTGGTAGAGAAAGGCCCGGGCGACTACGAGGGCGTAGCGGCGGTCATCGACAAGGACCGCGCCAGCGCCAAACTCGCGCTCGACCTCAAGGCCGACATGCTCGTCATCCTCACCGCCGTGGAGAAGGTGTCGATTAACTACCGCACGCCCGAGCAGCGCGACCTCGACCGTCTCACCGTGGCTCAGGCACACGAATACATCGCACAGGGGCATTTCGCTCCGGGCAGCATGCTGCCCAAGGTGCAGTCGTGCATCGACTTTGTGGCGCACACCCAGGGCGGCACGGCGCTCATCACCTCGCTCGACAAGGCGCGCGAGGCGCTGCAAGGCCGCACCGGCACGCTCATCGTCAAGGAGTGACCCGCTTCAATGATGAATTCTGAATGAAAACATGGCGGGATTTCGCCGTGGCGACTAGAAAACACCAATCCCCATGCGCAACATGAAGTGTGCATGGGGATTGTTTTGGTGGGTGCTACCTGATTCGAACAGGTGACCTCCTCCCTGTCAAGGAGGCGCTCTAAACCAGCTGAGCTAAGTACCCATCGTTTGGAGTTGCAAAGGTAAGGAAAAATCTGTTTCCCGCAAAATAATTCCTCATTTTTCGTGCAAAAGCGGTTCAGAATGGCGAGAAAAGTGCTAACTTTGTGGTTGCTATGTCCGAGAAACCGATTATAAGCAGCGCGGTCGATGTGGCGCTTGTGCACTCGCTCTACGAGACGGCTTTTCCTGTCGAGGAGCAGATTCCGTGGGACGAGTTGCTGCGCTTGGTGGCCATTTTGCCGCTCGACGTGACGGCCTACTACGACAGCGAGGGCCGGTTTGTGGGGTTCACCATCGTGTATCCTCGCAAAACATTCAACTGGCTGTGGTACTTCGCCGTGTGTCCCGAGCACCGCGGCAAGGGACTGGGACAGCGCATCTTGTCGAAATTGCTGGGGCGGTATGGGCGTCGGACGCTCATAATCGACATGGAGTCGCCCGAGCAGGTGTGCGACAATGCCGAGCAGCGCCATCGCCGACACGGCTTTTATCAGCGTAACGGCTTTCGTGACACCGGGGTGGGGCGCTCCTTTGCCGGCATCGACTACACCATCATGATGCGCGGCAAGGGCACGTTCACCATGCGCGACTACGATGAAATCATCGACGAGTTGCACGCTGCCTGGCAACTGGTGAGGGGAAATTTCGCCGCCATCGACTTCGAGACGGCCAACGAACAGCCCAGTTCGGTGTGCTCGGTGGGCGTGGTCGTGGTGCGCGAGGGCAAGGTGGTCGACACGTTCTATTCGCTCATTCAGCCCGAGCCCAATTACTACAAGTGGTTTTGCCAGCAAGTGCATGGCCTGGGCGCTGCCGACACCGACGGCGCGCCAGTGTTCGGCGAGGTGTGGGCCCGTGTGGCGCCACTTGTCGAGGGACTGCCGCTGGTGGCCCACAACAGCCCTTTCGACGAGGGGTGTCTGCGTGCCGCCCATCGTGTCTATCGCCTGGATTATCCCGATTATCGCTTTTTCGACACCCTGCGCGCCTCTCGCCGCCTGTTGCCGCAGTTGCACGACCACCAGTTGCACACGGTGTCGGCGGCCTGTGGCTACGACTTGACGCGTCACCACCACGCCCTGGCCGACGCCGAGGCTTGCGCTGCCATCGCCACAGCGCTGGCAACGCGCGCCTCTGTCACGACCGATGGAGAGGCTTATTTGTTCAGGAAGTCTAAGATTTCGGTCAATCGCCGCTCGGCGAGTGCCCGCCCCGTGTCATAGACGCGGCGCATGAGGTCGGCGTCGTGGCACACATGCGGGATGCCCAGGTCGGCATCGGGTTGCAGCACCAGTGCGCGTCCGGCTTCGGCCTCGCTGTGCGCATAGGCCACTTGTCGCATGTACACCTCATGGCGGTGGAGCATCGCCTCGGCCACGGCGGGATGCTTGCGCAGCAGCCAGCGCAGCAGGCGGGCATGCTTCATGGGCGGCTTCACATAGTCGCGCGGACGTGTGAGCACCACGATGTTGCGGTCGTAGCCCAGTTGCTGGAAGTAGGGCAGCGGCACGCTGTCGGTGAGGCCGCCGTCGAGCAGTTGGTAGCCGCCCACCTCGACGATGCGCGACACCAGCGGCAGCGAGGCCGACGCGCGAATCCATTCCAGTCCTTCGTAGTTCATCACGTCGAGTCGGCGATAGACCGCCTCGCCGGTGTTCACGTCGGTGCACACCACATGAAACTCCATGGGATTGGCGTTGTAGGCGTCCATGTCGAAGATGTCGTAGGTGGTGGGCACGATGTGGAAGGCAAACTCGGCGTTGAACACATTTCCCGTCTTGAGCCACGACCAGAGCCCGCTGTAGCGCGAGTCCTTGGCAAACCGCATGTTGTAGCGGATGACACGTCCGGGCTGCCGCGACTTGTAGTTGCAGCCGAAACATGCGCCGGCGCTCACGCCCACCACACCGTCGGGTGCGATGTCGTTTTCCATCATCACATCCATGATGCCTGCCGTGAACATGCCACGCATAGCACCGCCCTCAAGCACAAGTCCGCGTTTCATCTCGCCATTGAAGTTAAGAAGGTTTTCTCACTGCAAAGATAATACATCCACAGATTTTGCGGATTTGTTGAGCATTATTTTTTGCAAAATGGAAACCATTCATTATTTTTGCGTTGATACTTTCAGAGAGAATTTCTTTAAATGCAAATTGTAAGTTTATGGCACTGGACATTGATTTCGAAGAGATCTTCAAGAATGCGAAAGAGCAATTGGGTCAGGTGAATATTCTCATGGCTGGCAAAACGGGCGTGGGCAAAAGCACGCTCTTGAATGCTGTCTTCGGCGAGGATATGGCCGA
>CACWKM010000125.1 GCA_902761475.1 uncultured Bacteroidales bacterium | reverse complement strand
GATAGCCAGCAGCGACTCGGGCAGTTCAATCTCGTCGTCATGCTTCACGCCAGCCTGCTCAAGAATCAACGGCACGTCGATACTCACCACACCGGTAGCATCCGAGGGGATCATCTGCTGCAAGTTCTTGTTCATGTTGCTGCACGACGACACAACCACCAGCGCCACCACAGCAATCAAGAAATGACTAAATGATTTCATTGCGGTCAATATTGCACAAATATTATTACGGCAAAGATAATCATTTTTGTCGGTTTGTGACAGTTTGCATTGCCGGAAAAAGATGGACCAGCCACTTTTTCACGAAATCATCGCGCAAGAGCCTACTGGTTGATGCCGAAAAGACTCGCGCATCACAGCATCGCGAAACATCATGTAAATAAGTTCCTGAATCGGACTAAGTTCCTGACGGCGCGGCAGGTGAAGCACCTCGTCGCTCATATTCTTCATGCGCCCAAGCACACGCGGAGAGATAACAATCAGATTTTCCATAACACCAAAAGAACTACTAATATTGCGTTTATTATTATCGTGATGCAAAGTAACCCCACCCCTCTGCCAAAATCCCGCACACCATCCCCAAAACAAGTTAAAGCGCCAGCCTCGCCATTCCACTTTTTGCCACAAGAAACTGATTTTCAAAAATTAGCGGGGAAAAGGTGCTTGGGTATCGTTTTTTATTGCTAACTTTGCCGTGTTTGTCATGGCTCAGGGCGGCTTGTTGCACTACTTGGTCGCTCACTGCCACATCACGACAAGCAACTCTTTTGCTATTATGCTCACGACAAGTGGTGCCTTTTTAGTTGATTTCTCATGAAAGGAATTGTGCTCGCCGGCGGCTCGGGAACGCGCCTCTACCCCATCACTCGCGGCATCTCCAAGCAATTGGTGCCCATCTACGACAAGCCGATGGTGTATTACCCCATCTCGGTGCTCATGCTTGCTGGCATTCGCGACATCCTCATCATTTCCACCCCCGAAGACCTGCCGTCGTTCAAGCGGCTGCTGGGCACTGGCGAAGAAATTGGGGTCAGGTTCTGCTTTGCCGAGCAACCACGGCCCGAAGGGCTCGCCCAGGCGTTTATCATCGGGGCCGACTTCATTGGCAACGACAGTGTGTGCCTGGTGCTGGGCGACAACATCTTCTATGGCCAGGGATTCACGGGACTGCTCACGCACATCGCTAACACCACGGCTACCGACAACGTGGCGACCTTGTGGGCCTACGCAGTGAAAGACCCGAACCGATTTGGCGTGGTCACCTTCGACGAGCAGGGACGAGCCGTGAGCATCGAGGAAAAGCCCGAGCATCCTCGTTCGCCCTATGCGGTCACGGGTCTGTACTTCTATCCTAACGACGTGGTGCAGGCTGCGCGCAGCATCAAGCCCAGTGCGAGAGGCGAACTCGAAATCACCACGCTCAACCAACTCTACCTGAGCCAGGGACGCGTGCGCATCCAGACGCTCGGACGTGGATTTGCGTGGCTCGACACGGGCACGCCGCAAAGCCTGCTCGATGCCGCCAACTTCATCGCCACCATCGAGACCATGCAAGGTGTGCAAGTTGCCGCGCTCGAAGAAATCGCCTTCCGCAAGGGATGGATTACGGCACAACAACTTCGCGAACTGGCAATGCCCATGGCCAAGAACGAATATGGGCAATATCTCATCAAACTTGCCGACAATGGATTATAAATCACCCGCCATCATCGACCTGCCTAAACTCACCGACCCGCGGGGCAACCTGACCGTCGTTGAGGGGCACCAACTGTTGCCGTTCGACATCAACCGCGTCTATTACCTCTATGACGTGCCGGCCGGCGAAGAACGTGGGGGGCATTCCCACAAGCAGTGCTATGAGTTTCTCATTGCCATCAGTGGCAGTTTCGACGTCACGCTCGACGACGGCACTGCCAAGCGCACAGTGACGCTCAACCGTCCCTACAAGGGGTTGCTCATCGTGCCCGGCATCTGGCGTACGCTCGAGAACTTCTCGCACGGCAGCGTGTGCCTGGTCATCGCTTCCGACCACTACGACGAGGACGACTATGTGCGCAATTATGACGAGTTTGTCGCTCTCAAAGCCCGCGAAGGCAAACAAGCAACGACCGTGTGACATCATGAAGAATTATCCATTTCTCGACTTAGCACGCTCTAACGCCCCGCTCATCGACGAACTCAAGGCCGCTGCCTGCGAGGTGATTGAGGGCGGACGATACTTGCACGGCAAGCACACCGCGCTCTTGGAGCAAGAACTGGCCGATTTGTGCCAGGTCAAGTACTGCGTGGCCGTGAGCAACGGTCTCGACGCACTGCGCCTCATCATTCGCGCCTATCGCGAGATGGGCATGCTGCAGGCCGACGACAAGGTCATCGTGCCCGCCAACACCTATGTGGCCAGCGTGCTCGCCGTGAGCGACAATGGGCTGGTCCCCACGCTTTGCGAGCCGCGCGAGGACACCATGAATCTCGACGCCAACTGCATCGAGAGCCTGCTCTCGCCCAGCGTGAGGGCCATCATGCCAGTGCACCTCTATGGCACGCCATGCTGCGACGAGAAGTTGCTACAACTGGCACGGCACTACAACCTGCTGGTTATCGAAGACAATGCCCAGGCCATAGGGGCCGTGTCGAGCGTGCCTGGGCTTAACGGCACCAAGGTGACCGGCGGACTGGGCCACGTGGGGGCGCTGAGTTTCTATCCCACAAAAAATCTGGGCGCACTGGGCGACGCCGGAGCCGTGGTGACCAACGACGAGCGGCTCGCCACCACAGTACGAGCCATTGCGAACTATGGCAGCGACAGGCGATACCACAACATCTTTCTGGGGTTGAACTGCCGCATCGACGAGTTGCAGGCCGCCATGCTGCGCGTGAAATTGCGTCACCTCGCACAAGAAACCGAGCGGCGCAACGCGGTGGCGAGAGCCTACTCGCAACACATCGCGCATCCCCAGGTCAGCACCCCGGCATGGATCGAGGGCACCACGCAAGTGTGGCACCAGTATGTGATTCGCGTGAAGGGCGACGGAGCGCGCGACCGATTCCGGGAACTCCTGCAACAGCAAGGCGTGGGCACCGACATTCATTATGCCACGCCGCCGCATCTGCAGCCGTGCTACAGGCAGTTCAAGAGTTACAAACTCCCCATCACCACGGCCATGGCCAACGAGGTGGTGAGCCTCCCCATCGCCCACCCCATCACGCCCGACGATGCACAGGAAATTGCCCACATCATCAATGGCATCAATCTGTGACCAGCGTTCGGAACTACTTTTTTGAGTAATCACGCACTTTCTACAAACTATGACACAAGAAATCTATTTTGCTGGAGGATGTTTTTGGGGCGTTGAGCACCTGTTCAAACTCATCGATGGCGTGACCGACACCCAGACGGGCTATGCCAACGGCCACACCTCGTCGCCCACCTACGAACAGGTGTGCACCGATGCCACCGGGTTCGCCGAGACGGTAAAAGTAGTCTACGACCCGTTGAAGGTGGGACTGGACTTCTTGCTGGGTATTTTTTTCATGGCCATCGACCCCACTAGCCTGAACAAGCAAGGCGAGGACACTGGCACGCAATACCGCACGGGCATCTACTATGTCGACCCGCAAGACCGCCCCGTCATCGACAACCAACTGGAACAAGTGGCCGAGCGCTATTTCAAGCCCATTGTCGTCGAGGTGGAGCCGCTGCGCAATTTCTTCCCCGCCGAGGATTACCACCAGGACTATCTCGAAAAAAATCCCAGTGGCTATTGTCATTTGCCACTGGAATTATTTGCCATGGTGCGTAATCTCCACCCCAAGCCCTAATGGGCGACAGCCTTTTTCTTACGGCCAAGCATCCACGGAGCATAGTGGTGTACAAACCACGCTATGGGATATAGAATTACCATGACCGCCAAAGCGACCACAAATTTTATCCACAGGTGGTCGGTCATCACCCCGTGGTAAAAGACTTTCTCCAGCGCTACACGTATCACGCTGATGACGTTATTCTGAAAAGCCAAATACACGATGGCATTCATCACCACCAACTCTATCACCCCATTGCGGCCATAACGCTCGCCGAGCCATTTGGAGATGGCCACATAGGCAGGTATCACCAGTACACCACTCGTAATTCTCACCACATTGATGATGTTTGGGTCGGCGGTGAAGATGCTCAATCCCATTATTGCGATGGCCACTGCTCCACCAATGAGTAATGCGGCGGTGTGCTTGCTGGTGTCAAATCGCACTTGCGACAAGTAATCCTTGAACAAGTTGCCAAAAGCATAGTATGGCATATAGAGCAAGGCATACCACACTTGCCAGTAGTTCTCCAGGGGGCAGTTGGCAGCGGCCACCGAAAGCAACAGAGCCACGACAATCAACCAGCGCGAGGGCAACCAACGCTGCAAGAAGTAATAAAAGATTTGCATCACCAGCAGGCAAGCAAGGAACCAAAATGTCCCAACCACCGTGTGGGGTTCGCCTTTCAACCAATTTGCCAGAGGCAACCACCATTCGACATCCTCACCGCTCAGCGTGCGACCCACCAGCAACCACAAAGGATACACTACCATGAAGAAGGTGACGTAAGGCACCAAAATCTGCTTGCCACGGTGAGTAAAGAATTGCCTAAAATTGCTGTAGCGAGAGATGTCGAACAAATAGCCCGAAATAGTGAAAAACACCGTATAAAATAAGATGCACGCAATCCGCCCATCAAACACGCGAGTCGTGGGTGGGGTGTGGAATAGGATAACAAGAAACACACTAAAGAAGCGGGCATAATCTAGCCACACCACTCGTTCTTTATTCATAACTGACATAAATCCTGAATCCTCTGTTCAATACACCTCGTCGCGGAACATATATTTCTGCACGTCGGGCAGTTCGTCGTAGTTCAACATCTTGACCTGCTTGCCATTGGCATCCACGATTTTGAACTTGAGGTCGTCGGGGCAAAATTGAAACGCGTTGTTGTTGAACTTCATTTCATCGTCAAGCATGTGCTTTGGCACGGTCACCATCTTCAAGTTGCGGCAGAAATCAAACAGGCACATGGGCACTTCCTCAAGCGACCACGGCAACGTCACCGTCTCTATTTTGTTCAGGTTGTAGAACGTGAACTTGCTGAGCGTTTTCAGTTTTGTGCCTAAATCGATGCGTGCCAGTTGATGGCAGTCGTTGAAGGCCGACTCGCCGATATACTCCACACCGGTCATGGTGAGCGACGTGATGCCCTGATTGTTGTAGAAGGCATACTCGCTAATCTTCTTCACCTGCTTGGGCACCACAAAGTCGCCCACGGCATGCGACATCGGGCACGCAATGAGTTCGCTCATGTCGGCACTATACAGCAAATTGTCGTACACGGCAAAGTGGGTGCTCGATGGCGACACCTCAAACGACTTCATCGCCGGACACGACGAGAACACATTGCCCTCCATGCTGACGAGCGAGGCCGGGAGCGAAACCTTTTCAAGCGAACTGCAATAACTGAACACATTGCTGCCCAACTCGGTCACCCCCTCGGGCAATGTCACGGTCTTCAA
>CACWKM010000124.1 GCA_902761475.1 uncultured Bacteroidales bacterium | reverse complement strand
GAGAGCGTCAAAAACTACCCTCTCGCGCCCAAAAACGCCCGAAAACGCCCCGTCGTCACTGCCCCTCGCTTCGCTCGCCACTCCTCCCGCCACAACGACAAACGGCAGACGCCCTCCGGCGGCCACCACCTATTATAATATATATATATGGGATAGGTTGAATAATTTTTTTGCAAGTTGAGGAAAAAACATTAACTTTGCAAACACTGCACACTTATGCACACGAACTAAATTAACCACACAACGATATCATAGACATGAAAAAATTAGGTCTTTTCGTCATGGCAGCCTTGCTGCTGCTGCCGATGGTGGCAGGCGAGCGTCGATACAATATGTATGGCGTGATGTTCTACAACCTTGAGAACCTGTTCGACACCATCAACAACAACGGGCAATATGACCTGGAGTTCTCGCCCAAGGGTGCTCGCCAGTGGAATAACGAGAAATACTGGCTCAAGCAGCACAACATGGCTTATGCCATCAGCCAAATCACTACCCAAGGCACCCCCGACGGCCCCGCGCTCATCGGTGTGAGCGAGATTGAGAACATCACAGTTCTTCAAGACCTCGTTCGCCAGCCCGAACTCAAGCAGCGCCGTTACCAGATTGTTCACCACGATGGTCCCGACCGCCGCGGTGTGGACGTGGGCCTGCTGTACAACCCCCGCTTGTTCAAGGTGCTCAACGTGACCAACCAGCGCCTTGTGGTGGAAGGTCGCCCGGACTTCAAGACGCGCGACCAGTTGTGCGTGACGGGCATTCTCGCCGGTGAAAAGGTGAGTGTGATTGTGAACCACTGGCCCTCTCGCTTGGGCGGACAAGACGCGTCGAGTTATCTGCGCGAGGCTGCCGGCGCCATGGCGCGTCGCACCATCGACTCGCTGCTGCTCGACGACCCCAACCAGGGCATCATCTTCATGGGCGACCTCAACGACGACCCGCAGGACAAGAGTTGCGCCGTGGCGCTGAACGCCAAGCGCAACGCCAAGGACTGCGTGGAGCCCGGCTCGCTGTTCAACCCCTGGTGGGAAATCCTCGACAAGGGCGTGGGCACGCTGGGTTACCGCGGCTCGTGGAACCTGTTTGACCAAATCATCTTCAGCGAGTACTTCCTGCGCAACAAGGACACCAAAGAGAAACCCGGCCTCACCTTCCTGCGCGCCGAGGTGCTCAACCGTCACTTCCTGCGCACCAGCGAGGGCGACCGCCAGGGCTATCCCTTGCGCACCTTCTCGGGCGGCGTGTTCCTGAACGGATTCAGCGACCACTTCCCCACCATCATCTATCTGGTGAAAGAGGTGCCCTAATCATCAAGAATCAACACAACTATTTCGTTATATTACACACTTAATTCACAACACACATTATGGCAAAGAAATGGATATGCACCGTGTGCGGCTACGTGCACGAGGGCGACACGCCCCCCGAGAAGTGCCCGCAGTGCAAGGTGCCCGCGAGCAAGTTCAAAGAGTTGAAAGAGGACGAAGGTCTGCAGTTTGTCGCCGAGCATGAACTTGGCGTGGCCAAGGGCGTCGATCCCGAGATTTTGCAAGGCTTGAAAGACCACTTCATGGGCGAGTGCACCGAGGTGGGCATGTATCTGGCGATGTCGCGCCAGGCCGACCGCGAGGGTTATCCCGAGGTGGCCGAGGCCTTCAAGCGCTACGCCTGGGAAGAGGCCGAGCACGCCGCCAAGTTCGCCGAGTTGCTCGGCGAGGTGGTGTGGGACACGAAGACCAATCTCGAGAAGCGCATGAACGCCGAGGCTGGCGCCTGCGCCGACAAGTTCCGCATCGCCAAACTCGCCAAGCAACAGAACCTTGACGCCATCCACGACACCGTGCACGAGATGGCTCGCGACGAGGCTCGCCACGGCAAGGGCTTCGAGGGCTTGTTCAAACGCTACTTCGGCAAGTAACAATCAACTCTCACACACACTAACAACAAAAAGACTGGCGGAGCCGCAATGGTTCCGCCAGTCCTTTTTGTGTTGCGCAAGAGGCGCGGTGCAAGTTACTTCACTTGCACCTTGCGTCCCTTGATGATGTAGATGCCCGCGGGGAGTTGCTTCACATCGACCTTGCTGCCCATGTTCTGACCCGTAATGGTGTAGACGTTGGGGTCGGTGAGGGCGCGCAGTGCGTCGACGTTGAGGTCGTGCACGGCGGTCACCGTGCCATCGACCACCACGTTGATGGGCGTGTCGGTGAGGTTCTCCACATAGTAGCGGAATCCCAGCATGGGGGTATCCTCGAGGGCCTCATCGAGCACGCCCTCGGTGTTGAACACATAGTTACCGGCAGCCACCTGCTCGTTCTCCACGCCGTTCATGTAGACATAGGAGCCGTGGAGTGCCACGCTCTGTGTTGCGGGTGCGAAGTGTGCGCGCGGCGCATTGTGCGACACGGTCACCATGCCGTCCACGATGGGTTGCTCGCTCTCGGCCTTCACATAGTCCACGCCGTCGATGAAGTAGATGGGGCCATTGATGGTGCCCTCTACCGACTCATAGGTCTCGCCAGCGGCGAGTTCGGGGTTGCGGGCCGTGTTGATGAGGTAGAACTCACCACGATGGAGCACCACCTCGTCGTCGAAGGTGAGGCTGCTGAAGTTGATGTTGGTCACATAGGGCGTAATCTCCAGGTGCGTGGGCTCTGCGATTTTCACAGAGTTGCCAAATGCGTTGCGCACTTGCAATCCTGTCAAATCGACGGGCAACACGATGGGATGCCACTCGCCCATGTTGAGTGTGCGGTGGAGCACCAGGTGCGCCTTGCTGTAGTCGTGCGCCTTGTTGAGTTCCACGGCCTCCTCGTCGAGCACGAGTTCGTCGCTGCACGAATACTCGTCGAGGCAGTCGGGCGTGCCGTCGGCATCGGCGTCGTTACGCACAAACAAGCCATAGAGGTGCGTGTAGTCGAGTGCGGTGAGCACGCCAGCCATGGTGATGCGAATCTCGTCATACTCCTGTGTGGGCTGCATGAAGAGGAAGTCCTTGTCGCCATAGCCAATCACGTTGGCACCGAGCACGCTCCAGTCGTTGTGCTCGTCGCCCGTTGCCACGCCGTTGCGATAGGTGGCGAGGGTGAGCCAGTTGCCGGCATTCACGCCAGCGAGGTAGGCGGCGTTGTCGATGATGATACCAATCTGCTGCGACGCGGTGTAGACACGCCCCAGGTCAATGGCTAGGACGGTACCTCCGGCGCTCACGGTGTTGGCCACCATCACGGCGGTGTTGATGTCGTCGTCGATGAGGTAACTCAAGTTGTCGGTGACCTTAGCCACGCTGAGCACCTCGATGTTGCGGGTGGCGTTGCCATTGATGGTGGCGTTGGTGGCGTCGTTGCTCACCAGCGTGCCCGAGCAAGCGAGCGGGTCGGCGCAAGCGCTCAACTCGTCTTCGCCATCGGCGAGGGCCTCCTCAAAGGCATAATAGATGTTCAGTTTGTCGATGTCCACGTTGAGCACACCGGTGGTGTAGAGTTGGAACTCGTTGAACGCTGTTCCGGCGGGCACGGTGACGGCAAAGCGAATCTTCTGCACCTTCGACGAGCCGATGAGGCCCACCTTGAGCACATTGCTTTCCTTGACCACCGAGGAGTAGGTCTGCACACCATTATTATAGGTGCGGATGTTGAACAAGTCGAGCAAGTTGGCGCCCAATCCTGTTGACTTGGTCTCGACGACAAATCCCACGCGGTGGCGCTTGCCATCGGAGCCGTCGCTGAACGGCCCGTCGGTCTTGCGCACACCCACCACCATGGCGTTGTCGAGCAACGTCACGCCGCCAGTGTAACTGGCATAGTCCTCGAAGGTGGGATTGAGGATGTTCTCGGCATCGCTCACGCTGGCGTTGATGGAGAGCAGCGTGAAGTTGCTGTCGTAGGCAATCGAGGAGAGCGCATAGGTCATGTCGTCGCCCACGTTGAACACCGGGGTGTCGCACATGCTCTCGGTGTTCTCCACGCCGCGCGTGATGGTGGTCTCTTGATAGCAGCCGTCGGCCAGGATGCTGGTGGCGCGCACCACATAGGGTCCGTCGACCGTCATGCCGGTGAGCAGGCCGTTGCTGTCGATGGAGGCATTGGCGCCAGCGGGCTGGCTCACCACGCTCCAAGTCACTTCCACGCTGCCGGTGTTAGTGAGTTGATAACTGGCTTGCGTGTCGCACAACTGTGTGGGGGCGTCGATGACGATGTCGCACTGGTGGTCCACATCGGGGGTATCGCACACATAGGCATAGAACACCTTGGTGCCTCCCAGGTTCACCATGAGGCCCGTGGGGAAGTTGATGCGTGCATGCGAGAAGTCCTCCTTGGCGATGATGCTCACTTCTTGCTCACCACCGCTCACGAGCGAGAGTTTGAGCACATTGGCGCTCACCGTCTCGCTCTGCACCTCGGTCTCCTCCCATTGCCAGTTAGGAATCAGCGTCGTGCCATTGTTCACCCATTCGCCCTTGTAAAGGTGGATGACAATGCCGCTGCCCACGGGCAGGTTGAGCAGGCTCGCCTGGCTGAACTTGAATCCCACCAGCGTGCCGGCCTTGAAAGGTTGGTCCTGGTTGGGGTCGTCGCGGTCGGGCACCGCACCCACGCGTGCGTCGAGCGACGTGCCAATGGCGATAACACCCCATGCGTAGCCGTCGGTGAGGTCGTCGTTGATGAGGTCGTCGCCAACCACATAGCCCGTTTGTCCAAACTTACCCTGGTCGAGGGTAAAGTTGTTGCGGCCATGGGCGGCAGCATACTCCTGCATGGAGGTCTCGGTGATGGTGTGCTGCACGAGGTTACCCACGAAGGCATATTTCACCTGTGTGGAGGTAACCGCCGACAAGTTGACGCCACCCGAAGGCATGAGCACCACCTCGTCGAACTCGGCGGGTGCCGCTGCCGACAGTTCGATGTCCACATCGCTGCTGCCAGGGATGGTAATGAGCGAGAGACCCACGCCGCCAGCGGTCTGGCCCGTGGTGACAGCCACCGTGCCCACATTCTGTCCCTCGCACAGGAACATGATGGCATAGGCATTGATGATGTCCAGGTCGAGCAGACTCGAGCCCGAACCCGCCACGAGCGTAAAGCCCGCAGTGGTGCCGGCAGCATAGTGGTGCTTCATGTCGCGCACACTCACGATGGGGTTCACCGTGACGCCGGCATCCACCGCGCTGGGAATGGTCGCGTGGTTTGTCAAGTCCTCGTCGGTGAGGTTGTTCATGTCGGTCACCCAACTGCCCACGCCCACCACGTTGATGAGTTTGTTGGGCACGCAATGGCGGCCAGTGAGGGCCCTACGGTTGGCCATATAGGTGTCGGCCTGCGTGGGGTCGCTTTGTTGAAGCACGGGTTTCACCTGGGCAACAACATTTACTCCCGACAACAACATCGCGGCCAGGAGCAGCAAACTGAATAGTTTTTTCATGTGATTTATATTGAAAATAATGTGTGTATTTTCAGTGTTGCAAAATTATAACCCCCACGGCGGACGGGAAACGTCATAACTTCTTCATTGTTTGTCAAAAGTGCCAATTATGGTAAAAATACCCACCCAAACTCGCACGAATGGCGAAAATATATACCTATATTTGCCCCAAAATAACTACGG
>CACWKM010000123.1 GCA_902761475.1 uncultured Bacteroidales bacterium | reverse complement strand
CAGGGTGCCAATGCGCAGACCGTGATGAACTCGGTGATTCAACCGCTTGAGGAGAGCATCAATGGTGCGCTGAACATGACTTATATGACCTCGTCGGCCACCAATACTGGCTCGGCCAACATCACAATCTACTTCAAGCAGGGCTACGACCCCGACATGGCAGCCATCGACGTTCAGAACCGTGTGTCGCAGGCGGCGAGTCTGCTGCCCAGTGAGGTGACGCGCGTGGGTGTGACCACCCGCAAGCGCTCGCCGTCAATGCTTATGGGCGTGTCACTGAGCGACACGCTGGGCATTTTTAGCCAGGAATTCATCGACAACTACATGGCCATCAATGTCATCCCCGAGATTAAGCGTGTGAGCGGCGTGGGCGACCTGATGCAGATGGGTTCGGACTACTCGATGCGCATCTGGCTCTTGCCCGAGAAGATGGCACAATATGGCCTCATGCCCGAAGAAATCATTGGTGCCCTCGCCGACCAAAACATCGAGGCAGCACCGGGTACGATGGGCGAGCAAGGCAACCAAAGTTTTGAATATAGCCTGCGCTCCAAAGGCCGTTTGAGCCAGAGCGAAGAGTTCGAGGAAATTATTGTGCGCGCCAATGGCAACGAGGTGTTGCGCCTCAAGGACGTTGCCAAGGTGGAACTCGCACGACTGTCCTACTCGTTCACCAACATCGTTGATGGTCACAAGGGTAGCACGTGCATGATGTTCCAGTCGCCCAACTCCAATGCGTCATCGACCATCGAGACCATCGAGGCACGTCTTGCCGAACTCGAGAAAAACCTGCCCAAGGGACTCGCCTTCACGGTGCCCATGAACACCAACATTTTCCTTGACGCCTCGATTGGCGAGGTGGAAGAGACGCTCATCGAGGCGTTTATCCTCGTGTTCCTCGTGGTGTACATCTTCTTGCAAGACCTGCGCTCCACCATCATTCCCTCCATTGCCATTCCTGTGGCACTCGTGGGTACGTTTGCGCTGCTGTTTTTGATGGACTTCTCCATCAACCTACTAACGCTGAGCGCACTTGTGCTTGCCATTGCTATTGTGGTCGACGATGCCATTGTGGTGGTGGAGGCTGTCCACGCCAAACTCGACGAGGGTTACCAAAGCGCGCGACAGGCCTCCATTGACGCTATGGAAGAGATAGGCGGCGCCATCGTGTCCATCACGCTGGTGATGATGCTCGTGTTCATCCCGGTGTCGTTCATGCCGGGCACCGAGGGAACCTTCTACAAACAGTTTGGTTTGACCATGGCATTTGCCATCGGCATCTCGGCCATCAACGCACTCACGCTGTCACCGGCACTGTGCGCCATCATCCTCAAGCCCCATGCCGCTCATGAGGGCGAGGAAGAAGGGCAACACCAGCAGCGGTTTCGTGCCCAACGAAGACACTGGCTTGGTGATGTGCGCTGTGAACATGCCGCCTGCCACCTCGGCAGAGCGCACCGTTGAGGTCATGAAGACACTCGACTCGGTGTTCATGCAAGTTCCCGCTATCGAAAAACGCACCGTGGTGCAAGGCTACAGTTTCATGGGCGGACAAGGCAACAACAATGGTATGGCCATCCTCAAACTCAAGAACTGGAGCGAACGCAGCGAAGAAGAAAACAGCGACAAAATCATCGCCATGCTCTATGGCATGGCCATGAGCAAAATCAAAGACGGAACAATCATGTTCTTTGCCCCGCCTATGATTAGCGGTTATGGCACCACCAACGGTTTCGAACTGCAACTCCAAGACCGCACCGGTGGTGACATCAAGAAATTCTTCGAGATTGAGCAGCAATTCTTGGCTGCCCTTAATCAGCGCCCCGAGGTGCAGATGGCATTCTCGAGTTTCAACCCGAGTTTCCCACAATATCTTGTGGACGTGGACGAGGCCAAGGCTGCCAAGGCTGGCGTGGGCAACAGTGGCGTGCTCACGGCCTTGCAAGGCTACTACGGCGGTATGTATGTGAGTAACTTCAACCGCTTTGGTAAACTCTATCGCGTGATGATGCAAGCCACTCCCGAGGCACGCGTATCGCCCGAGACACTCAATCAAATCAAGGTGCGCACCAATAGCGGCATGCAGCCCATCACCGACTTTGTGACGCTGCGCCGCATCTATGCGCCCGCCTCGCTGTCGCGCTTCAACCTCTACACGTCGATTTCCATCAACGGACAGCCCAACCCGCAGTACAGTTCGGGTGAGGCATTGCAGGCCGTGCGCGAAGTGGCCGCTCAAGTGTTGCCACAGGGTTATGGCTATGAGTTCTCTGGCCTGTCGCGCGAAGAGGCCGAATCGTCGCCCTACTCCACTGCCATCATCTTCGGCTTGTGCTTGCTCTTTGTGTACCTCATCTTGAGTGCGCAATATGAGAGTTATGTGCTGCCGTGGGCAGTAATCCTGTCGGTGCCCTTTGGACTGATGGGCACATTTGTCTTTGCCCAACTCTTTGGCATCAGCAACAACATCTACCTGAAGATTGCGCTCATCATGCTCATCGGTCTGTTGGCCAAGAACGCCATCCTGATTGTGCAGTTTGCCCTTGAGCGCCGTGCCACGGGCATGAGCATTGTGGGTGCTTCCATTGCCGGTGCTGCCGCTCGTCTGCGCCCCATCTTGATGACCTCGTTGGCCATGATTATCGGCCTCTTGCCGCTCATGTTCGCCAGTGGCGTGGGTGCCAATGGTAACCGCGCACTGGGTACCGGAGCAGTTGGAGGCATGCTCATAGGCATGATTCTGCAGGTGATTATGGTGCCCGCACTGTTTGTGATGTTCCAGTCTATCCAGGAACGCATCAAGCCGCTTGAATGGCACGACACCGACAACAGCGACGTCGAACGAGAACTGGAACAGTATTCTCCCAACATTCATAATTGACACGCAATGAGAAACAATCGATATTTCAGCCCGCTCCTCGTGATGGTGGCCATCGCCGCCATCACGGCCAGTTGCGGCTTGTATAAAAAATATGAGACCCCGGCCGATGTGCCCTTAATCGACAAGTATGCCCAGGCATTGCAAGCACCTGTCGACAGCAGCGAACTGGGCAACCTGCGTTGGCAGGAAGTGTTCACCGACCCCCTGCTGCGCTCCTACATCGCACAGGCCATCGACAGCAACACCAATCTGCAAAATGCCAAACTCAATGTGGACATTGCACAAGCACGTCTGCAAGGAGCGAAACTCAGTTTCTTCCCCTCCATCACCTTCAACCCCAATGGGGCTGGCAATAAGATGAGCGACTTCGACATGGATTGGGGATGGCAATTGCCACTCACAGTGAGTTGGCAAGTCGACATCTTCGGCCAACTCACTAACACCAAGCGTAGCGCCGAGAGCGTCGTCATTCAAAGCGATGCCTACCGCCAGGCCGTGCAGAGCCAAATCATTGCCGCCGTGGCAAGCACCTACTACACGCTCGTGTCGCTGCACAACCAACTCGACATCTACACCGAGAATTTGGGCTTGTGGGAAAAGACCGTGCAGATGATGCGCGACATGAAAGAGAGCGGCCGCTATACCGAGGTGGCCGTGGTGCAGGCCGAGGCCAACTACTACTCGGTGCGCGCCGCCATCCCCGACATTCGTCAGGGCATCGCGCAAGCCGAGAACACGATGTCGTTGCTGCTCAATGTGGCTCCCAGGCAGTGGCAAGTGAGTGACGGCGAACTCAACCTTCCCGAGAAAATCGTGGGTGGAGTGCCCATGAGTTATCTTGCTGCGCGTCCCGATGTGCGTGCCGCCGAACAAGACTTTGCGCAAGCCTACTACGCGACCAACATCGCTCGTGCCAATTTCTATCCGCAACTCACCCTCAACGCCACCGGTGCCTATGGCACCCTGATGGGCGGCTCAGTGATAGATCCGGCCAAGTGGTTGCTCAATCTGGCCGGTTCGCTCACCGCCCCCTTCTTCAGCCGAGGCAAGAACATCGCCACGCTCAAGGCTGCCAAACTCGCGCAACAGCAGGCGCTCAACAACTTCCAGTATAGCATTCTCAACGCAAGTGCCGAGGTGCGCAGCGCGCTCGTCGACATCGCCACTTATCGCGAGAAGCAAGTCAACGTGAACGCGCAACGCGAATGTCTGACAAAAGCCGTGGAGTTCAATCAGGACTTGATGAACCTGGCCAACGCCACCTATCTGGAGGTCATCAGCGCACAGCAATCGTTGCTGCAAGCGCAAATCCAACTTGAGAACGTAAAATTAAACAACAACCTGAGCGTTATCAATCTCTATCAAGTACTTGGCGGAGGAAGATAACCACCCAAAACGATAGTAAAGATTATGACAATGATTAGTCCTCTGGCCCACGTTGACCCCGATGCACGCATTGGCAACGATGTGACCATTCATCCTTTTGCTTTCATCAGCAAGAACACCGAGATTGGTGATGGCTCGACCATTTACCCCTATGCAAGTATCCTGAACGGTGCCCGCATAGGCGCTCGCACGAAAATCTATAACGGTGCCATCATCGCCGCCGAGCCGCAAGACTTCCGTTGGAACGGCGAACCTTCGTTCTGCTACATAGGCGATGACACTATCGTGCGCGAGCACACCATCATCAATCGCGGCATCAACCCCGACGGTGCCACGCGAGTTGGCAACAAGGTGTTCGTCATGGCCGAGAGCCACATCATGCACGACGCCGTGGTCGACGACACGTGCGTGATTGGAAATGGCGCACAAATGTCGCCCAACTCCCATGTGGAGAGTTTCACCATCCTGTCGAGCAATGCGCTGCTGCACGTGGGCAGCCATGTGGGAAAATGGGTCATGGTGAAAGGCGGCTGCCGCATCAGCGGCAACGTGCCCCCCTACACCGTCATGGCACACAACCCCACGACCTATAGCGGCGTGAATGCCATTATTATGCGCCACAGCAAGAAGTTCGACGATTCCATCATCGACGAAATCGCAAAGTGCTACCGCCATGTGTATGAGAGCGGCACGAGCGTGTTCAACGCCCTCAAGCGCATTGAGCGAGACACCAGACCATGCCCGGAGCGCGAAGAAATATTAAAATTCATCCGCGACCATAACATGGACATCGTGGCACTGCCCAACCGCAACGGCATCACGGGCTGACAACGCCCCCACACTCACCACAAGGCTCACCCCCGCCACCACTCGGCCAGGGGTGAGCCTTTTATTTTGCAAATCCTTTCACGGGAGACAAAGAAAATCCCCGAGGAGGTCCCCGGGGATAATTTGTTGGTCTCAGAAGCGAGTGTTTGGCATCATTTCGATGCGACTTGCAAGGCGGCTTGTTGCAGCACCTCGGTGAGCGTGGGATGGCCGTGGATGGTGGTTGCCAACGCCTCGGCAGTCAGTCCAGCCGACATGGCCAACGCCACCTCTTGAATGATGTCGGCGGCATGAGCGCCACAAATGTGGCATCCCTCCACGCAACCTGTGGCGCGGTTGACGATGAGTTTCAACAAGCCATCAGGCTCGCCCATAGCCAGCGCCTTGCCATTGCTGCGGAAGAAGGTCTCAGGGACATCGACCTCGATGCCGCGTTGCTCGCATTGGTCCTCGGTGAGTCCCACCATGGCCAGTTCGGGGGTGGTGAACACGGCGCTGGGCACGACATCAAGATTGATGCTGCAAGCCTGTCCACGCATGTGGGCCAGCGCTACCCTGCCCTGTGCCGTCGCGGCGTGGGCCAACATGCAGTGTCCGTTCACGTCGCCAATGGCGTAGATGTTCGGCACGGCGGTGCACATGTGTTCGTCCACCTCGATGCCTCGACGCCCCACGACGACACCCACTTCCTGGGCGCCCGCAGGAATCACCGGCGCACGTCCCACAGCCATGAGCACCCGCTCGGCCACTACCTCGCGGCTCTTGCCCTTGCTGTCGTAGCGCACCACAAATCCCTGGTCGCTTGGCTCGATGGCGGTCACACCGGCTTGCGTCACGACGTCGATGCCACGCTTGGAGAGCAGTTTGCGCAATCGCTTGGCCACATCGGCATCAAAGGGCGGCAAAATCTCTTTGCAAAACTCCACCACGGTGACCTTCACGCCATAGTTGTGCATAATCACCGCAAACTCCATGCCGATGACGCCGCCTCCCACCACAACGATGCTCTGGGGAAGCGCTGTCATGGCCAACAAGTCGTCGCTGGTCATGGCCAACTCGGCACCGGGGATGGGCAGTCCGCGCGGTTGCGACCCAGTGGCAATCACGATGTGCTGTGCCGTGTGCAATGCTCCCGCCACCTCCACGGTGTGGGCATCGACAAGGCGTGCCTCGCCGTTGATGATAGTCACCGAGGCGCTGTTGAGCAGCATCTCCACTCCGTTGCGCAGTTGGTCCACCACTTCGTCCTTGCGTGCGGCAGCGGCGGCATAGTCCACTGCAATGTCGCCCGTGTTCACGCCCCAACGCGCCGCCTCGCGCATCGTGGCCACCACCTCGGCATTGCGACACAAAGCCTTGGTAGGGATGCAACCGCGATTCAGACAGGTGCCGCCCAACTTGTCGCGCTCCACGAGCGCCACGTTCATGCCTTGGTGGGCAGCCTCGGCGGCCATTTCGTAGCCGCCGGGGCCAGCACCAATTATTATCAGGTCAAACTCCATAGTGTTCACTCGGCATTCTGGTCGTTGACAAGTTCACGATAGGTCACGATGGGATGCAAAGCGGCCTGCGTGTCGTCGAGACGGCGCACCGGGGTGTGGTGCGGCGCACTCTTCACCATGTCGGGCTGCTCGGCAGCCTCGCGAGCAATCTTGTGCATTACCTCGATGAAGGCATCAAGGGTCTCGCGGCTCTCGTTCTCGGTGGGCTCAATCATCATGGCCTCGTGGAAGAGCAGCGGGAAATAGATGGTGGGCGCATGGAAACCGTAGTCGAGCAATCGCTTGGCCACGTCGAGCGTGGTCACACCCGTGGATTTGTCCTTGAGGCCGTCGAACACAAATTCGTGCTTGCACACGCCATCAATGGGCAATTCGAAGGCATCACGCAATTCCTCTTTCACGTAGTTGGCATTGAGCGTG
>CACWKM010000122.1 GCA_902761475.1 uncultured Bacteroidales bacterium | reverse complement strand
TGCGGTGGTCTTTCACGCGACGGTCGTCAAACACATAACTTCTTATCTGGCTGCCCCACTCTATCTTCTTCTTGCTGGCCTCCACTTTGCGTTGCTCTTCGCGACGGTGCTCCAGTTCCTTGTTATAGAGTATGCTCTTGAGGTTGCGCAGTGCGTTCTCGCGGTTCTTGGGCTGGTCGCGCGTCTCGGTGTTCTCCACGAGGATTTCCTCCTCCTCGCCGGTATAGGGGTCCTTGTACTGGTAGCGCACACGCACACCGCTCTCCACCTTGTTCACGTTCTGGCCACCGGCGCCGCTGCTGCGGAAGGTGTCCCACGAGATGCGAGCCGGGTCGAGCGTGATTTCGATGGTGTCGTCGACCATGGGGGTAACAAAGACCGAGGCAAACGAGGTCATGCGTTTTCCCTGCGCGTTGTAAGGCGACACGCGCACCAGGCGATGCACGCCAATCTCGCTCTTGAGGTAGCCATAAGCCATGTCGCCTTCCACGCCTATTGTCACGCTCTTGATGCCGGCCTCGTCGCCCTCGACGAGGTGCTCGATGGCGGTCTTGTAGCCGTGACGCTCACACCAGCGCAAGTACATGCGCATGAGCATCTGCGCCCAGTCTTGGCTCTCGGTGCCGCCGGCACCCGAATTGATTTTGAGAATGGCGTCCATCTTGTCCTCGTCGCGACGCAGCATGTTGCGCAGTTCCAGCGCCTCCACGCGCTCGACCGCGGTGGCATAGAGTTGGTCAAGTTCGGTCTCGTCGATGAGGCCCTCGCGCACGAAGTCGAAACCGGTGACGACCTCCTCCACGCTCTGCTCCACCTCGGCGCAACTCGTTATCCAGTAGCGCAACTGCTTGATTTTCTTCATCTGAGCCTCGGCGGCTTTCTGGTCGCTCCAGAAGTCGGGCACATGGGTGCGCAACTCCTCTTCTTCAACCTGTATCTTCTTGCCGTCGATGTCGAGGTAGCGACGCAACGAGGCGGCACGTTCTTGTAGTTCTTTGAGTTGGTCTTGTGTTATCACTGTTGATTGTTCAATTATTTCGGCGTATTATTGATTGTCCTTTTTCTTGCGGTAGTCGGCGGCATACATGGCGTCGATGAGTTTGGCATAACGCTTGTTGATGACCGCGCGACGAATCTTCAACGTGTTGGTGAGTTCACCGGTCTCCATGGTGAACGGCCGCGGGAGGAGCACGAAGCGCTTCACCTGCTCATAACTTGCCAGATTCTTCTGGTAGTCGTTGATGCGGTCCTCAATCATGCGGCGCACCTCGGGGTCGTTGACGAGTTCGTCAAGGCCGTCGTAGGAGATGTGGCGCTTGTCGGCATAGGCGCGCAACTCATTGAAGTCGGGCACGATGAGTGCCGACACATAATTGCGACCATCGCCTATGATGGCCACCTGCTCGATGTACTTGTCTTGTCCCAGCAAGGTCTCGAGCATCTGCGGAGCGATGTACTTGCCGTTGCTGGTCTTGTACAGGTCCTTGATGCGCTCGGTGAGGATGAGCGAGCCGTGCGGCGTGATTTCGCCGCAGTCGCCAGTGTGGAACCAGCCGTCGGCATCGAGCACCTCGGCAGTCTCCTCGGGACGATGGTAGTAGCCCTTCATCACCGTGGGACCCTTCACAAGAATCTCGTTACGCTCGCCAATGCGCACCTGCACGTCGGGGATGGGAGTGCCCACCGAGCCCAGTTCCCAGTCCACGGTGTCGAAGAAACTCACCGAGGCGTTGGTCTCGCTCAGACCGTAGCCTATCACGATGTTCACGCCCACGGCATGGAGAAACTCGGTGATGTTGTCGCTGAGCATGGCACCCGCGGTGGGGAAGAAACGCCCCTTCTCGATGCCGATGGCTGCACGCAACTTGCGGAACACCTTGTTCTCGAAGTATTCATATTGTTTCTCGATGAGGAACGGCACTTTCTTTCCGGCGCGGCGATACTTGAGGTTGCGCGTGCGTCCCACCGAGATGGCGCGCTTCACGAGCAGCCTCACCACGGGTTTGGCGGCGGCAAGGTTGTCTTTGACAGCGGCATACACCTTCTCCCAGAACCTCGGCACTGAGCACATGCAGGTGGGGCTCACCTCCTTCACGGCGCGCTGGATTTCCTTGGGATTGAGGTTGATGGCCACGCGCACACCACGTGTGAGGCAGAACATGCTCCACCCCAGTTCAAAGATGTGGCTGAAGGGGAGGAAACTCAGCGAGATGTCGTTTTCGTCGTCCACGGCGATGCGGCGCCCATGATTGTCCATAGCGGCCACGAAATTGCTGTGAGTGAGCATCACGCCCTTGGGCTGGCCAGTGGTGCCGCTGGTGTAGATGAGGTACATCAGGTCGGTGTCGACGCTCTCGCGGCGGCGCTGGTCCACGGTGGCCTGGTTGCGCAACAGCGTGCGGTTGCCCAATTCCAGGAACTGCTCCCACGTGAACACGCGTCCATTTGGCTCGATGGTCACTGTGGGGTCAAACACCACCACATAGCGCAGCGTGGCGCACTCGGCAAGCAGGTCGCGCGCTATCTCATACTGGCGCTGGTCGCCCACCATGAGGATGGTGGCGCCGGCATCGTTGATGATATAGGCGGCCTCGTCCTTGCTGCTGGTGGCATAGATGGGCACCGGGATGGCACGGTTGCCAAAGGCGCCAAAGTGGGTAACAAATATTTCGGGGCAGTTTTGCGAGAAGACGCACACGCGGCCCTGCACTTCCACGCCTAACTCGGCAAACGAGCAAGCAGCCTGGTCGGCTGCTACACGAAGCGCGTTCCACGACATTGATGTCCATTCCTGCGAGCGATAGTCGCGGTAGCGCAACTCCTCGCGATCGCCATAGTGAGCCGCCTGAGCAGGCAGCAATTCAACGAACTTATTCATAACGCAATTATTTTTCGTTTTGAGTTGATGTGGACCCGCACTTGACGGTCCACTCTTTTCAAAATGCAAATTTACAAAAAAAGATGGGCAACGGCAATAGGTCAAAGCAGAATGTCCACCAACTTCGATGCGGGCGAGCGAGCGCGCAGGCGAACACCCACCCGCACAATGCCACGTCACCCCCCAAACAACTCCAGGGGGTCGCCACAGTGGTTCTCCGTGGGCTTTTCACACAACCCGAAAAGAGAATAACCGAGTAAAGTTTTCCAAAAAAAATCACTTTTTCCTCATTTTCAATTGTTTGCATTTTTAAAAATCGGAAAAAGTTTTCCAAAACGAAAATTGTTAATAACTTTTTCGTGAAAAAAGTTTGCGGGATTAAGCCACATTGTGTTACTTTGCATCACGAAAAACAAGGCTCGCCACACGCGGGCTTTTTACACGCAACAACAACAAAACAAAACAATACCGAAAAGAAAATGATACAGACTGTCGTTAAACGTGATGGACGCGTTGTGGGCTACAACGAGGAGAAAATCAAAGCCGCCATTCGCAAGGCCATGCTCGCCACCGAAATCGGCGAGGACGAGGGCTTGATTCAGCGCATCGCCGACCGCATTGGCGCACGCGGAAAGAGCCAAATGAGCGTCGAGGATATCCAAGACCAGGTGGAGGTGGAACTCATGAAGAGCCCCCGCAAGGAAGTGGCACGCTCCTACATCAACTACCGCCATAGCCGCAGCGTGGCACGTCGCGCCAAGACGCGCGACATGTTCCTGGAAATCATCAACGCCAAGAACAACGACATCACGCGCGAGAACGCCAATATGAACGCCGACTCGCCTGCCGGCATGATGATGAAGTTTGCCAGCGAGACCACCAAG
Source organism: uncultured Bacteroidales bacterium (assembly GCA_902761475.1). Lineage (GTDB taxonomy): Bacteria > Bacteroidota > Bacteroidia > Bacteroidales > Muribaculaceae > Sodaliphilus. The sequence goes on along the minus strand of CACWKM010000122.1, from coordinate 5,949 downwards.
CCCTTCGTCGACGACTATCTGCTCACCGAGGAAGCCCGCGAGGCTGTGCGTGGCAACTACCTGCACATCCACGACAAGGACTACTACCCCACCAAGAGCCTCACCTGCGTGCAACACCCGCTGGACCGCATTCTCGAGCACGGCTTTGTGGCCGGTCACGGCGAGTCGCGTCCCGCAAAGCGCATCGAGACGGCAAGCATCATTGCCTGCATCAGCATGGAGACCGCACAAAACGAGATGCACGGCGGACAAGCCATCCCGGCTTTCGACTTCTATCTGGCTCCCTACGTGCGCCGCCGTGCGCCGCTCGTTCATCGAGGAAATCAAGACCTTGGAGCGCCTCACCAACGAGGATTTGCACGACCTCTATGACGCCCACATCGACGATTTCGTGGAGAAGCCCCTCGACTTCCTCACTGGCCGCCGGCGCTATCTGCAACACGCCATCAACCGCACCGCGAGCCGTGTGCACCAAGCCATGGAGGCGTTCATCCACAACATGAACACCATCCACAGCCGCGGCGGCAACCAAGTGGTGTTCAGTTCTATCAACTATGGCACCGATACCAGCGCCGAGGGTCGCTGCGTGATTCGCGAGTTGCTCAAGACCACTTATGAGGGCGTGGGCAACGGCGCCACAGCCATCTTCCCCATCCAGATTTGGAAAACAAAAAGCGGCGTGAGTTATCTGCCCACCGACCCCAACTACGACCTCTATCAACTGGCATGCAAGGTGACGGCACGCCGTTTCTTCCCCAACTTCGTGAACCTCGACGCCACCTACAACTACCATGAACTGTGGCGCGAGGACGACCCCAAGCGCTATGAGCACGAAGTGGCCACCATGGGATGCCGCACACGCGTGTTTGAGAACCGTTTCGGCGACAAAACGTCGATAGGCCGCGGCAACATCTCGTTCTCCACCATCAACATCGTGCGCCTGGCCATCGAGTGCCGCAACATCGAGGACCGCAAGGAGCGCATCGACGCCTTCATGGCCAAACTCGACAACATGCTCGAGGTGGCGGCGCGACAACTCCACGACCGCTACTGCTTCCAGAAGACCGCCATGGCCAAGCAGTTCCCCCTGCTCATGTCGCAACTGTGGAACGGCAGCGAGAAACTGCGCCCCAACGAGACCATCGAGCCGGTCATCAACCAGGGCACCCTGGGCATCGGTTTCATAGGCCTCGCCGAGTGCCTCATCGCTCTCACTGGCAAGCACCACGGCGAGAGCAAGGAGAGCCAAGAGTTGGGCATTAAAATCATCACCTACATGCGCGACCGCGTGCTGGAATTCAGCGAGCGCTACCACCACAACTACTCCGTTCTGGCCACGCCAGCCGAGGGACTCGCCGGCAAGTTCACCCGTCGCGACCGTAAAGACTTCGGCGAAATCAAGGGCGTGACCGACAAAATCTACTACACCAACTCAAACCACGTGCCCGTTTACTACCACTGCAGCCCCAAACACAAAGCCGAGGTGGAGGCCCCCTACCACGAGTTGACGCGCGGCGGGCACATATTCTATGTGGAAATCGACGGCGACGCCACCCACAATCCGCAGGCCATTGCCGACGTGGTGGACCTCATGCACCGCTACAACATGGGTTACTGCTCGGTGAACCACAACCGCAACCGCTGCATGGATTGCGGCTATGAAGATGCCACCGACCACCTCGAGGAGTGCCCCAAGTGCCACGGCCACAATATCGACCGCTTGCAGCGCATCACGGGTTACCTCGTGGGCACCACCGACCGCTGGAACAGCGGCAAACTCGCCGAACTCAACGACCGCGTAGTGCACAAGTGACATGAGGGTGCTCAGTATCGTCGAGGGCACGAGTGTCGACGGGCCAGGACTGCGCACTTCGATTTATCTTGCGGGTTGTGACCACCACTGTCCAGGGTGCCACAACCCACAATCATGGGACCCACAGGGCGGCGAGGAAATGAGCCTCGACGCCCTGATGGACGTTATTGCCTATAACGAACTGCCCGTCACCCTCTCGGGCGGCGACCCACTTTTCCACCCCGAGCAGGTGGCACAACTCACCGCGCGCATCAAGGACGAGTTGGGATACAACATCTGGCTTTACACGGGATTCACCTGGGAGCAAATCGTCGCCACCCCGCGACTGCTCGCTGCCCTGGAACACATCGACGTGGTGGTCGACGGCCCGTTCATCCTTGCACAGCGCGACACATCGCTCCACTTTCGAGGAAGCGCCAACCAGCGCATCATCGACGTGCAGCAATCCCTCGCCACCGGCAAGGTCTCCACAATTACTCTTTGATAAATTGCGCCCGATAGATGGCGGCTTCTTTGCGTGCTGTGGCTTCCCAACTCACCTCGGGCGGAAGCGACTGGCTCACCTCGCCCCGCAGCATGGCCACGCCACGGTCGGTGAGACGCTCCACGAAATCATCGTCGAGGGCAAAGGCATTGTCACGCCCCACTGCCTCGGCGGTGCCCGCCACATCACTGGCCACCACGTGCGCGCCACATGACATGGCCTCGATGGTGACCAGTGGCAAACCTTCGAGGCTGCTGGGCAGCACCAACAGGTCCATGCAGTTCATCACCCGCGGCATCTCGGCGCGCGCCACCTGTCCCATGAAAGTACATTCCAACTCGCTGTGCTGTGCCATCAGTTGGCGCGTCTGGTCGAGCAATTCGCCGCTCCCTATGGCCCAAAAATGCACTTTTCCTCCCCACTTGCGCTGAATAGCCGAGAAAATCTCGGGCAGCATGAGCGGATTCTTCACTGGCTCAAATCGCCCCACAAAGGCCACCACTGGTGCACCGTCGTCCACGCCATAGCGGGCACGAAGGGCCTGACGCTCAGCGTCGGGCAGTCGCACGAAGGTGTCGTTGGCGCCATTGAGCAGCACGTCGGCACGGAAATTGGGCGTAAATTCCCGCATAATGTCCACCAAACCACGGCTGACGAAGAAGTTACAGGTGGCTCCCTCGAGCAGACGCGTGGCAATGCGTCGCAGCACGGGGTCGTCGAGCATCACGGTCACACTGTTACCGCCGTGCCACGTCACAAACCAGGGAATTCCGAAGAGCCGCCCGGCCTCCTCGGCGATTTCGCCGCCCATGCGGTCGTGGGCAGTGACCAAGTCGTAGCCCTCCAAACGACGCGCCGTGAGTTTGAGAAAGTCGATGAAATGGCGCGGCTCGCCATGCAGCACACGGTGACGGAACGAGTCGCGAATGTCGCGCTTGAACCAAATGAGATGAATGGGCACCCCCTCCACCACAACCTGCTCGGGACGGTTGTCGATGCGCTCGCTACGCCGCAGCCAGCGCACGAACCAGCCATCATAGACCTGTAGCATGTACACGTCCACCTCAAACTCGTCGTGACGCATCAAGTAGCGCGCACGATTCAAGGCGGCATTGAACACACCCAGTTGCAAGTGCAACTTGTCTTCAAAGACGATGGCTATCCTCTTCTTTTTCTTGCTCATGGTTGATGACGGAGTTGAATGAGTTTGTTCCAGTGTTCCACAAATCGTTGTGCCACCACCGGGGCATCGTTGTGTCGCTCCACGAAGGCGCGGCTCGCCCGAGCACGCGCCGGGAGTTCGTCGCGATGCAGCACCAGGTGCTCGAGTTGCGCGTCAATGTCTCCCTCGACCAGCGGACTCACATTCACGATGGGATGGTTATCGTGCTCGCCAATGAAGTCGTAGTACTCGGGCTCGGCGCCGCTCACGGCGACAAGTCCCTGAGCCATGGCCAGCAAGGCGTTGGTGGCGGGCGTGTAACTATAGAGTTGGTCGAGCAGCACGTGCGAATGGCGCATGCGCTCCACATACTCGGCATAGGGCACGTCCTCCACCACCTCCATCTCGCACCACTGCGGATAGCGGTCGTGGACGCGGCGCAGGGCCGCCAGCAGCCTGTCGGTGCCCTTGATGATGGTGCGGGTGCTCTGCAAACCCAGGAAGAACTTGACACGTTGCGGCGTGGCATCGAGTTCGCGCATGGGCAACGACGACACATCGACGGGAATGCCGCCATAGGCCAAACGCTCGCCCAAGAGGGGGCGATAGGCCATGTCATACTCCAGCAAAGCGCTCACGGCGCCATCGATGGTGGCCATCACATGGTTGCTGTAGCGACGCATCGACGGCAGTTGCCAGTTGTCCTCGGCAAGTGCCACATATTCCGCGCTGCCCACATAGGGCGACGGCGCATCGCCCACGGTGTAGTCGCTATAGCGATACAGCCGCGTGCGCTGGCATGCATCCACATAGACGCAATCGGTGGCGAGCGCGCTGAGCACCACCATGCCATTGTGGCGCTTGAGGTAGTTCAGAATGTGGTAGAGTTTCTCGGGCTTGAGGTCGAAGAAAATGTGGTCGCACAACTGCACCACGTCGAAGCCCCGCATGAGCGGCAGCGCACGCAACAACTGCCAGCCGTAGCGCAGCGAGCCCCACAGCCCTGGACGACGGTAAAGGTCGATGTCGCGCGAGGTATTCATCCACCGCGAACCAGCCGATGCCACCACAGCCTCGTGACCCGCACGACGCAACGCATGGGCCAGGCTGTTGTGCATATTGCTCGCATCGCCTGCAAAAAGTATCTTCATCGTTGTTGACGCTTGCCCCCATTTTGGTGGGCTGTGGCTTCAAAGATAGACATTTTTTTGCACATATTCAAAACTTGACGTAACTTTACCACTGAAAACGACAAATCACTCATTGGCTGATGCTCATCTCTATCGTCATCCCCGTGTATAACCGTGCCACCGTGGTGGGTCGCACGCTGGACTGCGTGTCCCAGCAGAGCCACCGCCCACTGGAGGTGGTGCTGGTGGACAACGACAGCAGCGACGGCACACTCGACGTACTCGAGGAGTGGGCGGCGACTCACCGCAGCGATAACTTTGCCGTGAAAGTGGAGCGCGCCACGGCCTGCCACACCGCGGCAGCGGCACGGCAGCACGGTTTTGAGCATGCCACGGGCGAATATGTCATGTTTTTCGACAGCGACGACCTCATGGCGCCCGACTTGGTCGAGGCCTATGCCAAGACCGTGGAGCGCCACCCCGAGGCCGACATCGTGCTGGCCCGCGCACGGCTGCAGGCTCAGGACGGTAGCCAGCGTGAGTTGCCGTTCCACAGTTGCGACCTCATAGCCAATCAAATTCTGCACAGCCTGCTGTCGTCGCAACGCTACCTCGTGCGCCGCGCGTTCTTTGCCGCCACCGACGGCTGGAACATCAATTTGCTGCAATGGGACGACTGGGAACTGGGAATACGCTTGTTGCTGGCTCGCCCGCGCATGACGGCGCTTCCTGGCAAGCCCAAGGTCACCTTAATGGCCAGCGGCGACGCCTCTATCACGGGCACGGAGTTCGCCTCGCGAGCCGGACGATGGGAGTATACCATCGACGTGAGCCTCATCAATGTGGGCAGTTCCCTGCTCAAAACGGAGCACAAACAGCGCTTCATGCGTCTGCTAGAATACCGCCGCATGGTGCTTGCCGCCCACTACCAGCAAGAAGGTCGCGCTGACTTGGCACGACCGCTGTGCCAGCAAGCCGTGGCTGCACTGCGCGAGAGTTACACCACCTTGCGACGCACCGAGCGTGGCACGCAGCAAGAGGTGGCACGACGCTACCGATGGATTGTGGAGCCCGCGCTGCGACGGCTCTTCGCACACATCGCCAGTGGCAAGCGAGGGGCGGCACGCATTGCAAGACTATTATTTTAAGTTTTAATCATAAACGACATTCTACAACATGAAAAAATTCATTTCAATTCTTGTTCTCCTTGTTTGTGGTGTTGTGGGTGCCATTGCTTCTCCCATCACTCCCGAGCAGGCTCGTGATGTGGCGCAGCAGTTTGCCAAATCGGGCCGTGCGCACCTGGCTCCCGGAGTGGGTGCCGTAGCGCCAAAACTGGCCTACACCGCTCGCAACAACA
>CACWKM010000121.1 GCA_902761475.1 uncultured Bacteroidales bacterium | reverse complement strand
CATTTATCCCTTTGCCAACTATGGCGACGCCGAGCACCAGGAGATGGTGCGTGCTCGCCTGCTGGCCAACTTGCGCACCGATTGACACGATGGCACGCGACGCTGTGATTGTGACGAGCGGTGGCATGGACTCCACGACCATGCTCTATGACTACCGCGACGAGATTGCCTTGGCCATCACGTTTGACTATGGCTCCACGCAAAATGAGCGCGAGCGCCGTTGCGCCGTGCTGCACTGCCAGCGCTTGGGCATCAAGCACCTCATCATTCCGCTGGACTTCATGCACGAGTATTTCAAGAGTGCGCTGCTGGAGGATGCCGACGCCATCCCCGTGGGCGAGTACGACGAGGAGAATATGCGCTCCACGGTGGTGCCGTTTCGCAACGGCATCATGCTGGCCATTGCCTGTGGCATTGCCGAGAGCAACGGCCTGAAACGTGTGCTCATTGCCAACCATGGTGGCGACCACGCCATCTATCCCGACTGCCGCCCGGCATTTGTGGAGGCCATGAGTGCCGCCATGAGTGCGGGCACCTATGCCCACGTGGAGGTCTTTGCGCCCTACACCCACCTGAGTAAGGCCGACATCGCGCGGCGCGGCGCGGCCCTGGGCATCGACTACAGCGAGACCTACTCGTGCTATCGCGGCCAGGAGCACCATTGCGGCAAGTGCGCCACCTGTGTGGAGCGACGCGAGGCTTTGAGGCTGGCAGGAATTCACGACACCACCATTTATTCAATGAGGAATTATGAATGAGGAATTATGAACTTGTTCAATAAAGTTTTTAAATAATGTATTTCGTACAAAAAACACTGGAAATATCGTCGAGCCATCAACTCTATCTCGACTATGAGAGCAAGTGCGAGAACCTTCACGGCCACAACTGGATAGTGACGGTGTATTGCGCCAGCGACGAACTCGACAGCAATGGCATGGTGGTGGATTTCACCGAGATTAAGCGTCTCGTTCATGCCCATCTGGACCACCAGAACCTCAACGAGGTGCTCAAATTCAATCCCACCGCCGAGAACATCGCTCGCTGGATTGTCGACACGGTGCCTCATTGCTATCGTGCCGATGTGCGCGAGTCGCAGGCCAACCTGGCTTGTTATGTCAAGGACGATGCCCCCCGCCTATGATTAAGGTCAACGAGATATTCTATTCGTTGCAGGGCGAGGGCTATCACACTGGCACGCCGTCGGTGTTTGTTCGCCTGAGCGGCTGCAACCTGCGCTGTGCGTTTTGCGACACGCAGCACGAGGCTGGCACGCCGATGAGCATCCCTGCCATCGTGCACGAGGTGATGCGCTATCCTGTGGCGCGCCTCATCGTGCTCACCGGCGGCGAACCCGCGCTGTGGGTCGACGAGGCGCTGCTCACCGCCCTGCACCTCACCGGCAAGCGCATCGCCATCGAGACCAACGGCACGCGGCACTTGCCCGAGGGCATCGACTGGGTGACCTTGTCGCCCAAGACGGGGATGCAAGGCGGCGATTTGCAACCCCTTGTGCTCACACGCTGCGACGAACTCAAGGTGGTGTATGTGGGACAGGAGTTGTCGCAATATGACCACATCACTGCCCAGCATCGCTTTTTGCAACCATGCTACTGCGACGACGTCACCCTGCGCGAGCAGAATATGCGCGCCACCGTCGAGGCCGTGATGACCCACCCGGGATGGCGGCTCTCGTTGCAGACTCATCGCGTGCTCAACATTCGATAACTCACAATCATCATGATGAAAATGAAAAAGACATACATCCTCAGCCTGTTGGCGGCTTTGCTCGGCCTGACAGTGGCCTGCACGTCGTCCAACCAGGGCTATCCCTCTTCCACGCACTATCTGCCGGTGCAGTTGCAGGGCAGCGACAAGTGGAGCATCCTCGACGTGGAGAGCGGCGAGGTGGTGGCGCGCGACGTGCACAGCGAGGTGCCGTCGGCCATCGTGAGCGACATGTACTATGTGCAGCGTGCCGATGGCACGTTCGACTACTACAACGTGTCAAATCCTTCGCAGCCCGTCAATGCGGAGCCTTATGGCAGCGTGACGGTGTTCAGCGACGACGGTCTGGCGGTGGCGAGCCATCGCGGAGGGCCGCTCGAGGTCATCGACACGCAGTGCCGCGTGGTGAAGACCCTCGCCCCCGAAGTGTCGCAGTGCTCGATGTTCAACCACGGCCGCGCGGCCTATCAAGACTTGGACGGGCAGTGGGGCTACATCGACGAGCATGGCGACACCGTGGTGGCCGCGAAATATGCCAGCGTGAACGAGTTCCGCAATAGCGACCTGGCCATCGTGGTCAACCCTGTGGCCCAGGGCGACACGGCGGTCAACTTTGCCGTCATCGACAAGCGCGGCGAGGTGCAGTTTGCTGCCACCAGCGCGCAGTACAAGTTGCTGCAGCCCTTTTTCACCGATGGCGTGCTCCCCGTGTTCAAGGGCGACACCATCGTGTGCCTCGATGGGCATGGCAAGGAGGTGGCCAATCCGCGCGACGACCATCAGGCGGTGGACACGGCTGGCTATCAGGACTATAGCCGCACGGCCGCTGGCTACTACATCGTGGTCAAGGAGAACAAGATGGGCCTCGTGGACAAGTCTAACCGCACGCTCATTGCGCCCACCCACACGCGCCTCATCGACTTGAGCGCCGACCGCTATATCGTGCTAGACGACAGCGTGGGCCATCTGGTGGACCGCGAGGGCAAGGACGTGGGCAAGGCGCGCTTTGTGCATGTGCATGGCAGCGTGGACCGCCCGTTTGCCGCGCGTGGCATCGTCGATACCGACGTGGTGGGAGCCACCTTGCTCTCGATGGTGGCGCCGCAGGGTGCCGCGGGAGCCACGGCGGCCACCACGCTCATGGACATGAACAGCCTGCTCAACGGCGACGCGCTGAACTATGTGGGCCAGCAGTCGCTGGTGATGCCACAAGGACCCATGCTCATCGAGTATGCCTTCGACCGCCCCTTGGCGAGCGCAACACCCGATAGCCTATCGGCATCGTTCAACTACGAGGCGCGTGTGCGCAGCGTGAGCATCGTGGTGCCGCTCACTCACACCGCTGTCACCACCGAGCCCACTCTGGTGAGCAAACTCTCGGCGGCTTTGGGCAAGCGCGGATTCATCTACGACCACGACGGCGTGTTCCTCAGCGAGGCCGGGACGGCACTCACGCTGGGCTACGACCAGGGACTGTTCGACATGCGCCTGTTTATGCATGCCGCCGAGGCGGTCACGCCACCGCGCAACGCGAGAAAATAAGGAAGCACGAAGCACTTCGTGCTAAGTACGGAAGTACGGAGCACTTCGTGCTGAGTACGGAAGTACGGAGCACTTCGTGCTAAGTACAGAAGTACAAAGCACTTCGTGCTAAGTACAAAAGTACGGAAGTACAAAAGTACGGAAGTACGGGGGGCAATGAGGAGATAGTCACTTTTTAGGCACTTTTTTTAATGGCACCATTATTTTTGGTGCCATTTTTATGCGATTTTATCGTTTTTTTATTTAATTTTGCAACCAAATCGTTTGCAATAACCAAAAGGGCTAAATGAATCGAGTGGGCTTGCCCACCAAAGATAATGAGAGTGTAAAAAGTTTGTTTTATTTTTTATCAGAATGACTTATGATTAGAAAGGTACTATTTCTAATGGTGTCCATGCTGTTGCTATCGGCCGTCACGGCCCGTGGCGCTGGACGTATGCCATTCACGGTGTTCGATGGGACTACGACAAATGAGTATGTGCCCATCTATGGTTGGTATTGTGAAGAATATCTTAAGTGCGAGTACTTGATTCCTGCCGCCGAGTTGGCATCGCTGGCAGGCAAGAATCTCTATTCAGTGAAGTGGTATTTGTCCACCCCCGCACCTGATACTTGGGGTGATGCATCATTCCAGGTCTTCATTAAAGAAGTCGAGGAGTCGTCACTTAGTTCCTATTTAGGCCTCGATGGTGCAACCATCGTCTATGAGGGCTCGCTCGACGGCACGCAAAGTGAGATTGAGATTGAATTCTCGACGCCCTATGCCTATCAGGGCGGGAACCTCTTGGTAGGTGTCTATAACGTAGTGAAAGGCAGTTACAAACGTTGCAGCTTCTATGGCGTTGAGGCCTCTAGCGGTGCTTGCATCAGCGGCAGCAATGGCAACTCGCTTGAGGGTGTGTCCATAAATGATAGGAAGTTCCTGCCCAAGACCACGTTCATGGCCGATGCCAACGAGGGTTTTATAGGAGTTCCTACCAACCTCGCCGCTACCGATGTCAAGACCACGAGTGCCACGCTCACGTGGACGCCGTGGGGCGATGAGACGTCGTGGAACGTGGGCTACAGGGAGCAAGGCGAGGAGCAGTGGATTGAAACCACGGTAAATGAGCCTTCTCTTGCGCTCACCGGCTTGATTCCAGTCACGGCCTACGACTTCCGTGTGCAAGCCATCATGGGCGAAAACACCGGCGAATGGGCTATCAGTCAGTTCTCTACCCGTTCTTGTGATATGTCACAAGTGGTTTCTTACCGCTTGACCGATAGTTATGGTGACGGATGGAACAGTGCTTACCTCACTGTCGTGAACCACGCAACGAGCGAAATCTTGCAAACATTAACAATTGAATCCGGCAATAAATTGGAAGGCTCGATAGTGTTGTGCCCCGGCGAGTACGATTTTGTTTGGCATAAGGGGAAATATGACGGTGAGTGTCGCGCACTGTTCACCGACGAAAGTGGGGAAGCCCTCTACAACCGCTCCGATTTTGAAGGTGTTACAGATGGCACAGTGCTGTTTAGCGTCGTTGTAGGTCCGAAAGCCCCGTCAGACTTGACGGCGAGCGAGGTGACCTATCAGTCGGCCACGTTGAGTTGGACCCCCACAGGCGAAGAGACTGCATGGCAAATTGCCTATGGCGAAAATGATGGCTTCAACCCCGATGCCGATGGCGTGGTTCTTGTCAATGTGACCGACACGCCGAGCCTTTTGCTGGAGGGTTTAGCCGATGCGACCACCTACGCCGCCTATGTGCGTGCCGTCACCGACGAAGGCAACAGTGCCTGGGCAAAGTGTGTGTTCACAACGCTCGAACAGTTTACATCTCCCACTGGCCTTGAGGTGGCAAATGTCTCGTTCACCACTGCCACGGCATCGTGGACCGAGAACGAGGCCGACTCCTACTCCTTGCGCTATCGCGAGAAGAAAACCCTCAACGAGGGCTTTGAGGGAGGCACCATTCCCGAGGGCTGGAAAATCGTCGACGCCAATGAAGACGGCTTCAACTGGGAGATTTGGCAAATCGGTGATGTATACGTGAATAACAACTATGTGGCGCAGCGTCTTGACGATTCCGGTAATCCCTATGGCTTTGGCAATTACTGCATTCGCTCGGCAAGTTTTGTGAATAATGAAGGCGACTTGTTGCCCGACAACTGGCTCATCACCCCGAAGGTGCAACTGGGTGGCACCGTGTCGTTCTACACCCGTGCTCAGGATGTCGATTATCCTGATGATTTGATTGAGGTGTATGTGTCCACCACGGGCAACAATGTGGAAGACTTTGAGCCGATAGATAATGGTATTATATCTCCTCAGACTTCTTCCTTAAAGAAGCATGAGCTATGTGGATTTGGATGACTTTACCGTGACGGCGCCCGAGGACGCAGAGAACCCGTGGACCGTTATCGATCCCGCCACCACTCCGTGCGAACTCACCTCTCTCACGCCGGCAACATTATATGAGATAGAAGTGCGCAGCAATTTTGCCGACGGAAGTTCGCGATGGAAAGGCACGTCCTTCCTCACCGCAGCCGTCGATGGTGCTCCCGAGGGGCTCATGGCCGACGATATCACCAAGAGTAGTGCCGACATCAGTTGGGAAGGCGCACACGACAGTTTCAACTTGCGTTACCGCATCGCTGGCCAGGGATTCTTCGAGGACTTTGAGAATGAACTCGCTACCGCATGGAGTTCCTATGATGACGACGACAATGATAATACGTGGGGTTTGGGTCGTGCTAGTTTACCCGACAATAATGGAAATCCCTACTTCTTTGGCCTGCGTGGATATTACTCTAAAAGCGGAGGCGAGGAGGACAATTGGCTGACTTCGGGCGAACTTGAATTGGGCGGTACCCTCTCGTTCTGGGCTCGTGGCGAAAATATCGACCAACCCGAAGAGGTATTCGACGTCTATGTGCTGCCATCAAGTGCCAGCAATGACGATGACCGCGTGTTACTGATACCGGCGATCGCGGCCACCAACGTGCTCACCGAGTACACTGCCGACCTGAGCGCCTATGAAGGGCAAACGGGTAGAATCATCATTCACCACTTGGGCGGACCTTCGGGCCTGATCGTCGACAACGTCAAGATTGACATTTCCGCTCCCGGCGAGTGGACGACTGTGGACGACGTCAACAGTCCTTATGCCATCGAAGACCTTGCCACGGCAACCGAGTATGAGGTGCAGGTGCAAGGCGTGTGGCAAGGCGAACCCAGCGAGTGGAGCCAGGGCGTGCGCTTCATCACGAAGTGCAGCCTGGAAGATGTGCTGGCAGGTGTCGACACCAGAACCTACGACATTGGCGACGACCTGCTTGCCATCGCAAAATATGGCAACGCCATCTATTCCACCGACTGCCTGGGCAACTGGATTTGCCTCCTCTTGGATAATGGTGACAATCCCCTTGAGCCCGGCATGCACGTGACCAATGCGCTTGGCACGCTCCAGTCAAAGGAACTTGCACCCACGTTAATCGTTCAGGACTACGATTACGATGGCGAGGCAGCCGACATGGATAGTTACATTGCGAAAGTGGATTTGTCGCAAGACTTTGAGATACCCGTTCCCAGCCAGGTGGTCGAGTTCAAGGGCTACTTCTTCAACGGCAAGTTGCGTGGCTATCCCAACAACCTGGGCCAGAGCCTGACGCTTGCTGGCAATACCGAGTATTCCATGGAAACTGGTCAACGCTACCGCGTTGTCGTGGGCATTGAACTTGCCGAGCCCTGGGGCGATCCTGCCAGTGGCGCACCGCGCCGACTCCGCGCTTCGGACTATGACTACGACTTCCAGAACCTCAGGGGCGTCGTGCTGGATTACGAGAACATCACCCCCACGGCTATCAACGACCTGGCCACCGACAAGAACGTCAAGAGCGTGAAGTATGTCAACGTCACCGGCCAGACCAGCGACAAGCCCTTCGACGGCGTGAACATCGTAGTGACCAAGTACAACGACGGAACGCAGAAGACAACGAAAGTCGTGTACTAAAGTACGAAGTACAAAAGTACAAAAGTACAAAAGTACAAAAGTACAAAAGTACGGAAGTACGGAAGTACGAAGTACAAAGTACTAAAGTACGGAAGTACGGAAGTACAAAGTACAAAGTACGGAAGTACAAAAGTACGGTTTTAGGAATTATCCCCGGTGGGCGAGTGCCCATCGGGGATTTTCTTGCTCCGTCCTTCTGTACTTTTGTCCTTCTGTACTTGAGCACGAAGTGCTCCGTACTTGAGCACGAAGTGCTCCGTACAGCGCGCTTTATGCGGATTGTGGGGTGATGACGCTGTGGATGGTGTCGATATATTTGGCCAGCGGCAGCATGTAGGGCGTGAACACCGATAGCCGCTCGTCGAAGGGCGACTCGTTGACGACAATCTCCTTGGTGATGTCGCCGTTCTCGCACACATAGGCGATGATTGTGAGCAAGAAGTCTTCTTGCTCGGCATTCAACTCGTTGCCCGAGATGAACTCCGAGAATCGCCTCACCGCATTTTTGCGGTCCACCCCCACCAGCGAGCGGACAAACATGGCGACATTGCCGCCACAGGGCATCCCGGCGGTGAACCGGTCATAGTCGGCTTTGCTGCCCAGTTCTTGCCACAGGATGCGTTCCAGTTCGGCGAAGTCGGCCGCAGTGAGTTGCTCCAGGGCATAAATCTTTTGCAGCACGGGCAAGTTCCTGTTTTGCGACAGGAAGTCTAAAACGCTCTGCTTGTAGGACACGCGCGGCGTGATGCCGTCCATCGTGCCCTCGTCGCTGATTTGGTCTTCGATATCGACGGTGAACCATTGGCCGCCCTGGCCCAAGAGGAACTTGACGAGGTCGCGCAGGTCGTTCCTCACCTTCTCGAGCCATGCCAGCGTCACGTTTTGCCACGCCACGTCGCTCAGCACCTCTTTGATGGTGTCCATCTTGTCCTGTACCTGGGGCAGCGTGCCTTTCTCTTGCAGTTTCTCGGCTATCGTCTGCACCGAGTGGACTGCTTTGCTGGCATTGCCCTCCTCGCCAATCAGCGACAGTTCAATGAGCATCACGAGCACGTCAAATTTCTTGGCGCTCTCGTCGAGCGTGTTCTTGGCGAGCAACGGCGCAATGACATTGCTCAGCGTGTTCACGTCAACCTCCGAGATATAGGCCACCTGCTCTCGCAGCAGCGCCTTGATGTCGTCGTGAAGCCCACGCGCATACGCGTCTTCTTGCCACTGCTGATGCTGCAAGTGGAACGCGATTTTCGCGCGGATGCCGAAAATCTTCTCGGTCAGCGATGGTGTGGTGGCTGCCGTATGACCGTCGGGGTTCTTGTCGAAGTACTCGAAGTTGCGACACCAGTCGAAGATGTAGAAGTGCGCCTTGTCCTTCCCGGGGCCAAAGATGTCTTGCGACAGACGTGTGCCGCGGCCTATCATCTGCATGAACTTGATTCTGCTCTTCACCACCTTGAAGAACACGAGGTTGAGCACGTCGGGCACGTCGATGCCCGTGTCGAGCATATCCACCGACACGGCAATCTGCGGATTGCCGTCCCTGATTTCAAACTTGTCAATGAGGTCTTTGGAGTAGGTCACGTAGTTGTCGATGAGGGCGCAGAAGTCCGACGAGTACTCTGGATAGAGCACATAGAACCGCTCGACAATCATTTCGGCGTGGCGGTGGTTGTAGGCAAAGATGATGGTCTTGCCTATGCGCTCGCCGCTCTGCACCTTCAGGCCGTGCTCCATGAGGTCTTGCAGCACGCGGTCGATGGTGTCCACGTTGAAGATGTAGTTGAATATCTCCTTGCTCTCGATGTCGCGATGCCGGGTGTCGCCCTCGATGGCCTTGACGGCCTGTTCATACTCCCACACCTTCTCGAGTTGTTCTTTTTCCTCGGCGCTCAAGTTGTTGTACTTGATGCCCTCCTTGAGGATGAGCGAGCCGCGCTTGAAGCCCTTGTAGTTCACCAGATAGCCCTCGGCCACGGCGTCCTCCAGTTCGTAGGCATAGTTGGGCACGCCCTGTTCCATCTGGAAGGTGTCGTAGGTGCTCTTGTCCACCTGGTCGCGGGGAGTTGCCGTAAGCCCCACAAGCAGCGCGTCGAAGTAGTTGAAGATGGCCGAATATTTGCCGAAGATGCTGCGGTGAGCCTCGTCGATGATAATCAGGTCGAAGCGCCCCACGCTGAACGCTTTCTCGTCGGTGTCGATGTAGTTTATCATCGTTTGGTAGGTCGAGAAGGTGATGCGCGCGGTGGTGTCAGGGTCTTTGTCCTCGCTCAGCACCGAGGTGGTCATGTGGGGCAGCAACTTCACGAAGTTCTTGTGCGCCTGGCTCACCAGCGGAATGCGGTCGGCAAGAAACAGCACGTTCTTCACCCATCCGTTGCGCGCCAGCACATCTACCAGCGAGATAGCCACACGCGTCTTGCCCGTGCCCGTGGCCATCACCAGCAAGCCCCTGCGATGCTTGGCGTTGAAGTGCTCGCACACCGCCTTGATGGCCATCTTTTGATAATGGCGGTCGGTGATGCTCTCCTTCACGCTGAAGTCGCTGATGTCGTGGCGCTTTCTTTTCTGTATGAGCAATTCCAGGTCGCTCTCAGTGTGGAAGGCGTAGAGTGGGCGAGGGGGATAGCCCAGCCCGTCGATGATGTGCGTCTCGAAGCCGTTGGTGTAGTAGATGACGGGTAGCACGCCATATCGCTTGTGCAGGCAGTCGGCATAGAGTTCGGCCTGGTGCTTGCCCTTGACGGGCGACACGCTGGTACGCTTGGCCTCAATCACGGCAAGCGGCAAGCCGTTGCTGCCAAACAGCACATAGTCGCAATAGCCTTTGCCCTCGGCATTGGGCATGCCCTCCACCTCCACCTCGATGCAAGCCTTTGAGGGCTGTATGGCGCCTTTGCTGGCGAGCACGTCCCACCCGGCCTCTTTCAGCATCAGGTCGATGAAGAGTTTGCGGGTCTCGGCCTCCGAGATGTCGGTGGCGACTTCGGCCACCGGGGTCTTGTCGTCCACGGCCTCTTGGGGGGCGGCGGCGACGAGGGCCGACGTGGCGCTCACCGCCACTGTGGGCGGCGTGATGACCGACGCTTGCGGGCTGCTGGGGATGAGCGTGCGGTCAAACGGCACAATCTCCT
Organism: uncultured Bacteroidales bacterium; assembly: GCA_902761475.1. Classification (GTDB taxonomy): domain Bacteria; phylum Bacteroidota; class Bacteroidia; order Bacteroidales; family Muribaculaceae; genus Sodaliphilus. The sequence continues at coordinate 1,261 of CACWKM010000121.1, read as the reverse complement.
TGATGAACTGGAGTTTGTGCAGGATGGCGGCAACCACATTGTAGAGGTTGAGCAGGCAGAAGTAAGATTCCCCCTTCGACACATGCTTGCCATGCGCCCCGTTGTTGCCCACCTTGCGCACATAGTGCACGGCCATCATCACCCGGTCGTCGGCGATGAACTCGCGGAACACCTCGCCATCGACAAGTTCAAACAGCGACACCCGCTCGGGCACCTCGATGTGTTTCATCACATAGAGTGCCCTGACGATATATTCCAGAGCCTTTCTTGCGCTCACGGCGCTCAGGTCCGGATTGCTCACCTGCATCTCCTCGGCGGCCGAGCAGTAGTTGTGCAGGTCGGTCAACCCCAGGTCTTGAAGATAGTCGAAGTTTCGCATCATGACAGTCGTTGTAGTTGTTTTCTAAGATGGTCCCCCTCGCCCATAGGACCTATAAGTCCTATAAGTCCTATAAGACCTATAGGGGGGGCGGTGGTGTTATTTTTTGTCGCCGGTTTTGTTGCGGTAATTGAGGCGGGCTTGGAACATGCGTTCCTTGATGCCGCCGTGTTTCACAAAGTCGTCTTGCAGACGGTTGAGTAGATTGCGCAGCATGAAGTCCTCCTGATGGATGAGGGTGATGGCGATATTGGCAATCGTCTCGGCGCTGCGCGTTTCTATCGCGCTGCGGTAAAATGCGCTGTCGTTGTGCTTGGCGCACACCTTGCGAGTCTGCACGCTGCGCGGGTCGTCGCCAGCCCACTGCTGCAGTTGCCGCACACGCAGGTAGTCCTCGTAGTCAACGAGCAACTCATGCAGGCTGGCTTTGGCCACATTGATGAGTTTAAGTTCCGTTTCGCTCGACGTGGCCGACGCCGCGCTGCCCTCGGCAATGTTTTGTTTGCCGCTGCGAGCCGCTTGTATCATCTGGTCGATGGTGCGGTCGCCTTTGTCCAAATACTTGTGGGCAAAGTAATAGGTAATATCATAGATGCACTCAGCCTTTTGATAAACGATGAGTGACTGGTAGTTGCCTTGATTTGGTAAAAAACGCTCCATCTTAGCCTACAATTATTTTATCCAAAGTATTTATCCATGGTGTAGTCAAACAAGGTTTGTGTCTGCTCGATGGACTGCTGCACAAGCGCCTTTTGCCGCTCAATGGCCTCCACCTTCTCCGCAAACTCCCGCTGAAGCGACAAGGGAGGAAGAGGTAACTTTATTATCAAGATGTCAGTTCTTCGCAAACTTGGGATTGTAACAGAAACATCATGCTGCGAA
>CACWKM010000120.1 GCA_902761475.1 uncultured Bacteroidales bacterium | reverse complement strand
GGTGAGGTAGGTCACGTCGTCAAACACGCGCTCGTCCCACTTGTGCACATGTCCACAGAACACGATGTCGGCTCGCCACTTCTCAAACTGCTTGAGCAGGAAGAAGGTCTCCTCGCGTGCAAAGGTGGAGGCGAACTCCCACGATGACGGGCGGAAGATGTTGGTGTGCCCATAGACAAAGGTGTGACGATACTCCATGCCATGATTGTTGGCGTCCAATGCGCCAGCCTCAATCAAGTCAACCTGGGTGGAGCCCAATGTGCCGCTTGCTGTGTCAAGGAAGATGTGACGGTCGTAGTAGGTCTTGCCATCGATGATGACATACACAATGAACTCATAGAACGACGAATGAAAAATGTTGCTCCACATGGCCCAACCGTTGTGTGTGATGTCGTGATTGCCCACCACTGGGAAGAAGGGATAGACGATTTCGCTTTTGTCGAGCGCATAAGTCTCGTCGGTCCCTTTGGGATAGTAACGTCCCTCGTCGGTCATCTCATAGTGCTTTTCGAGATAGCGAAGTTTGCCTTCTTGAAGGAGCGAATCGAGCGTGATGTAGTATTGAGGTTTGGTGTCGGCGATGTCGCCCAGGTGGGCATAGAACAAATCGTCGGCGTCAAGGCCAATTTTCAGCATCTCGTCCATGCGGCCGGGGTCGGTGGTGAGGTGGCTATCGCTACCCACGAGGAAGGTGTATTCGTCGTCGGACACGGCCATCTTGTCGTCTTCCATATACTGCTTGTAGTAGAGGTTAGACATCTTCACGCGGTCCTCCACAGCGGTACCAGAGACGAGCACACCGATGGGGCTCACTTTGTCGCAAGCGCTGAGCATGACGACTGCAGCAGCAGCGAGGATGATATATTTGAATTTCATAGTTACCATTTGTATTTAAGTCCTAATTTAACCGATCCTTCATATCTTGTTGCCAACTGGCTCATACTTCCCGACGGGCGCACGTTGAATTCTCCAAAGAGGCGCATGCCGCGCGGCAGTGGCGCATAAAAGCGAATACCCCAGTTGATGTTCCAGTTCTCGTAGTAGAACTCGTCGAAGTTGCGGAAGAACACCCCGATGTTCCACGGGTTGCTGCGGTGACGAATGTTGGCTCCAATGCCGAATGTGAGGGTCAGCGGCTCGGAGTAGCCGTCTTTGGAGCGCTGGTAGTGAATCCAGGATTCACCAATGGTGATATCGACATAGGGCGATTCCCACTTGGCGGACAAATTGCAGATGGTCTCGTTGAAGCCCCAACGATTGTAGCGGTTGTACAGGAGTTTGCCGTCGAACGAAATGTAACCATACTTCAGGGGCAGGGTGTAACCACCAGTGACATCAATCGAATAGAGTTGTTTGCCAAATTGCGCCTGTGCGTCGCCGCCTAAATGCCAACGAGGGGTAAAATGGCGTGTGTAGGACGCTGCAAAGCCCCCAAAACCATCGGTGACGACGTTGGAGCCGGCTACGATGTAGCCCGACACCTCATTTATGTGCTCGCCATCATAGATGTGCTCGCCGCAATAGGCTTGACCTTGTACGGTCAGCGCCATTGACGCGAGCAATAAGAGTGATAAATAATGTTTCATGCAATATAAAAATGATATAGAATATTTAGAACGATACGCAAAGCGCCAGACCTAAAACCCACTGGTTCATTCCCTTGCGCACGCTTGACGTCATGGGCTTTTTCATGTCCCAACCAGCGTCCAGCATCTCCTTGGTGAGGTCGGGCGACATGCTGGCGAAGAATTCAAAGGGATTGTAACTGGCGGTGTAGGTCTTGCGTGCATAGTCGTAATCACAGAAAAGGCGCCATGAGAACGAGTTCTTGTAAGCAAAGGTGAGCGACAGTCCAGTGCCGAATTTCATCGAGTTAGAGGCCGACACGTTCATGTAGTCCCATTCATGTGCCACATACTCATCGGTTGCCTTGAGAAAGTCGGCATTGGGGTCGTCCCAGAAATCGGGATTAAGAACGAGTTTTTGTCCCACATAGGCTGCGCGCACGTCGATGGCATTCACGATGCTGCGACCCACGAGCAACTTGGTGCCCAATGCGAAGCGCGACGAAAGCGGCAAACTAAAGTACAGGCCAGCATCGGCGGTGAACTCGGTGAGGTGGTCGCTTTCGATACTAAACACCACGGCGTGTGACGAGTTTTGGGCCAGGTCGGAATTGAGTGATTTCGTGAGGTCCTCCTCTTCGGACAATGCCAGGGATTTCCAGCCGTTGATAGGGGTCGCTTTCACGCGCAAACGTCCTCCAATGCCCATGTAGGGGCAGAAGAACCAGGCGCCCTCGGCTCCCACGGCAGTACCTGTGCGGAACGAGAGATGCACTGGATCGGTGGTGATTTCATCGCCTTCCTCAAGCATCTCGTCGGGGATGTCGAGGGAGAAGGGGGGCAGGTCGAGGTTCTTGTTGCCAAACGATGAGCCCATGGAGATGTTGAAGAACGAGGGGTTCTTGCGCAGGTCGGGATAGACGCTTAAGTCGTTGCGCAGCAGTCCGCGCTGCTTGAACATGAGGTCGCACAGACCGTAGGCAAGTTCTGTCGACAGGATACCGATGCCGGCTCCCGATAGGACGTCCGAAATCCAGTGGCGGTTGTTGAGCACACGCATCACACCGGTGAAGGTGGCTACCGCATAACCTCCCACCGAATACCACGGCGAGCGCGTGAGACCATATTCCTTGTGAAACACCGTGGCGGCAGCAAAAGCCGTGGCAGTGTGGCCCGAAGGCCAGGAATTGGCAGTGGAGCCGTCGGGGCGCATCTCGCTGGCAGTGTACTTGATGCCGTTGACTAAGCCCGCCATGATGCCATAGGACAAGGCTGCCGAAGCGGCCAAGCGGGGCCAGTCGCTACGATTTTCCACACCACCCATTTTCATGCCAATGGTGGCAACCAACGGAAGGAACTGCGTGTAGTTGTCTATCTCGTTGTGGAAATTGTACTTGATGAGGCGGATTTTCGTGTTGGGATTGTTGTAGTCCTGGCGGAATGCCGTTTTTTCCGATTTCGCGATAAGACCCCACAAAAAGATGGGAATGCCCACCCAGGTCTGGTCGTCCAAGAACTTGTAGGGCTTCACGTTAGGATTTGTCACACTCTTGAACAGCCTGAAGTCGGGACCATGGTGCGGCGTGTATTCCATTTGCGCTACTCCCGTGAGGGTGGGCGGGACACTGGCCTGTTCGGCAGGAATCGAGTCTTGCACTTGAGCGGCCGCTTGAATGAGCGTGTCGGGCTCGACAGTGGCCGTAGGGAGCGCAATGCTATCGATTTCGTGGGTGGCGGCAGTTTCCTGCGCCACGGCTGGCGATGCCAGCACACACATGGCCAAGCCGATGAGACTGGAAATGAACGATGATTTCATATTATGAGGTGATTAAAATTTTCAAAAAATTAATACATGTTGCAAAATTACAACAATTTTTGCAAAATATTGTATTTTTTTAACCGCAAAAGTAACTTTCATTTAAAATGCGGTCGTAAAATGCGGGTTGGTAGGCCTCACGATGCCAATAGGTCAACGCTTGCATTTAGCCGCTAGTCGGTCGAGTCGGCGATGCGACTCAATGAGGCGTCCGTAGGGTATTTCACCGCGTTTCACGGCAGCCACGATGAGGTCCACAAGGTGGAAAGGACGGTCGGCCTCAAAACCAGTGCTGATGTTGTTGCCCACGCACAGCAGGTCGGCTCCAGCGTTGATGGCCAGCACCAGCGCACGCTCTATGCTGTAGTTGTTGATGATGGCTTCCATGTAGAGGTCGTCGGTCACTACCACGCCGTCAAATCCCAATTGCTTGCGGAGCATGCCGTCGATGGTCTTTCGTGACAGCGTGGCTGGAAAATCTGCGTCGAGGTTGCGGTTGAAGATGTGTGCTGTCATCACCACGTCCACCTTTCCGCGCTTGATGAGTTGCTTGAATGGTTCGAGTTCGCTCGGTTGCCATGTGGAGGTGACATCCACAAATCCCCAGTGCGAGTCGTTGACGGCACTGCCATGTCCCGGAAAATGCTTCACGGCGCAGAGCACGTGTTGGCGATGGTGCTCGTCGATGACGCAGCCGGCATGTCGCACGATGAGTCGACTGTCGGTGCCAAAACTGCGGTGGAAATGGCCTATTGCGGGGCAGTCATCGCGGTGGATGTCGAGCACAGGCCCCAGGTTCAGGTTGATGCCGCTGGTGGCCAAATCTGCCACCATCCGGCGGGTATAGAAACGAGTGGTGTCAAGGTTGTCGATTTGCCCTAAATACTCGGCGGTCACCGTGGGCTCAAAACCATATTGCGGCTTGAGACGCGCCACCCGTCCTCCTTCCTGGTCGAGTGCGATGAGTAGCGGTCGTGACGACCACGACTGCAGGGTGGCGGTGAGCCGCTCGAGTCGCTCGCGCGACGTGATGTTGCGCGACCCTATGGTGGCGCTACCCGTGAGGTCGATGTCAAAGAGCACGATGGCGCCCACGTGCAAGTCGCGCACATAACGCGCCGCATCGCTATTGGGCGTCACGCTGTCGCCTTTAAAGCCCACCATCAGCATTTGTGCGGCATAGCGGCGCAAGACCGAGTCGCTTGGCAGTTGAGCGACACAGTGGCAGGCAAAGGAGGCCACAAGGAGCAATATGAGTGTTGCGGATAGTTTTTTCATCATTGATTAGCGATTATTTTGCCACAAATTTACCACATTTTTCACTACAATCTTGTGGAGTGATGAAAAAAGTATAAATTTGCGGTGGGTTTTACCAATTGTTGATGAATAATAGTAGTTATGAAAAAGATTAGCATGAATTTGTTGACCAACTTGCTCTTGCTTTTTGCGGGCGCATTGTTGCTGGTGTTTTATAATCTTCCCGATGTGATGCTGTGGGTGTCGCGTGTGCTCGGCTGCGTGTTCATGTTGCCGTCGCTGGTGTTCTTGCTCATGATAGCGTTTCGCAAGAATGAGGAGCGTCGTGCGAGCGATTTCACGGGAATCTTGCCTGCCGTGGGCGGCCTGTGTTTCGGCGTGCTCATGGTTATTCGCCCTGCCATGTTCTCCGATGTGCTGGCAACCTTGATGGGGGCATTGCTGCTCGTGTTGGGCTTGTTCCACTTTGTGTATCTGCTGCTCTCGCTGCGCAGCATCGACGTGCGCGGATGGTATTTCATCATGCCGCTGCTGGTGGCCATCGTGGGTGGGGTAGTGCTCTTTATGCCCAGCGTGCGTAGCAATGTCAACGAGGTGGTGCTCGTGACGGGCATTTCACTGCTGCTGTTCAACATTACCAGTTTGCAGGAGTATTTTGCCGAGCGTCGCACCATTAAGGCGCAACTCGCCGCACTCAAGGCGCAACAGGATGCCGCGGCAACAGCCGTGGTGACCGATGAGCCCGAAAAACCAGCCGCTGCCACCGAGGAAGAACCCGAGGCTTGACCATGATAAAATAAAACGCTGCACCCTGTTTGCGGGGTGCAGCGAGTGAATGGTCGAGATAGATGTGTGCTACTGGATTAGCCCAAATAGACTTTGAGGTTCTTGCTCTTTTGTCCTTTGAGTCGGCGGATGGCTTTCTCTTTGATTTGGCGCACGCGCTCACGCGTGAGGTCGAACTTGGCACCGATTTCCTCAAGTGTCATCTCCTGGCATCCTATGCCGAAGAACATCTTGAGGATTTCTCTTTCGCGCGGATTGAGTTGCTC
>CACWKM010000119.1 GCA_902761475.1 uncultured Bacteroidales bacterium | reverse complement strand
AACTTTGAGATGAGCCGTAATGGCCAGGTATTCTTTGTGAATAATCGCATCAGCAATCTGCCTGATTTGGAGGCACTCATTCACAAGCATGTGCCTGATGCACGAGTGGCTATAGCACATGGACAAATGCCGCCTGAGACGCTGGAGAATATCATGATGGGATTTGCCATTCTCATGAAAGGCAAACATTTGTGCAAGTCGATGAGAGGCATAAGGAATGATGGCGACATGACGGTGGCGCACTTTACTGGCGTTTTTGAGACCGACCCCGAGAAGCGGGCGCAGTTCTACAACATGATCATGTGCTAAATCATTCACAACCATTAAATAACCTATAGCACGCTGTGCTTTAAACAAAAATGCTTATCGTGGGCCTTGTGCTCACGTGTGCCGCCGTTGTTACCGACCCTGTGTTCCGACAACAACAAGAGTTCCTATCGCCTCATCTTCGGTCCCTGCGGCGTGAATGTGCTGTGGGGCGTGCGTTGGGAAGGATGCAACGTCCGTCCTGTGTTCCGTTAAGACGCCACTTCAGGAAACGAACAAATCACTAATGATGGCATCGCTGAGCATAACCCCCTGCGGGGTGATTCTCAAGATGCCATTTTTGTTGTCCATAAGCCCTCGTTCTAGATGCTGTTTCGCTGCTGTAAGCAAGCAATTTAACGCGCTAACCCCAAAGCGTTGCTTAAACTGTTCGGCGTCGAGGCCTTGTGACGTTCTTAAACGCACCATGATGTGGTCGTTGATGCATTCCTCGAGCGATTCTTGCTCTTCGTGAAAGCACACAGTCCCGCGGTTGATAGCCTCGACATATTGGACCATGTCGCTGGGGTTGTAGCGCCGCACTCGGTTGCCGTCGTAACTGTGGGCTGCCGCGCCAAGCCCAAGGTAAGGCGTGCCGTCCCAGTAGGCGCTGTTGTGACGGGCTTGGCACCCCGGTAGTGCATAGTTTGAAATCTCGTAATGAAGGAATCCGGCATCAGTGAGCAGCGACCTGATGAGTTCATACATGGCAAGACACAACTCGTCGCTCGCCTCGCTCACCTCGCCTCGCTCACGCATTTTCCACAATGGCGTGTCCTGCTCATAACTGAGGCAATAGGCCGACACATGGCGAGGAGCGCAGGCGATGGCCTGCTCTACGCTGTAGCGGAGCGTGTCAAGGGTCTGGCCGGGAAGGCCATAGATGATGTCGATGCTCACGTTGTCAATGCCACCGCGATGAAGGGTGCTGACAGCCTCGCTGGCTTGTGCCGCATTGTGGCGGCGGTTAATCTGCCGCAACTCCCGGTCGACAAAACTCTGCACCCCCATGCTCACACGATTCACGCCCGCCTCACGCAAGTTCTCCACCAATTGTGGCGTCACGTCGTCGGGGTTCACCTCCACTGTGAACTCCTCTATCGCACCCATGCCGATGTGCTCGCGCAAACCGTTCACCAACGTGCGGAACTGTGCTTGGGTGAGCACCGACGGGGTGCCGCCGCCCACATAGAGTGTGGTCACTGGTTCGCCACAGAGTTCGTGGATACGCAAGGCGCACTCCCCCACTACTGCGCGCACATAGTCGTCGGCTTGCTCCAGGTTGCAAGTCGAATAGAAATCGCAGTAGTAGCATCGCTGCTTGCACAGCGGTATGTGAATGTATATGCCAGCCATTGAGTGCTCAAAGTTAGTTATTTACAGGAGCATCTGCACACCTCGCCAGATGCTGTAGGCCGAGAGCAGCAACATGATGCTACCCATCACCATGTTGACGCGGTGCAGGGAGTGCATGGTCATCGAACGGCGCCACCGCTCCACCACATAAGTTACCAGTAGCCACCAAAGCATGGCTCCGGCTAGTACCGCTCCCATGGCCACCGCATAGTGCCACCAGCGGTAATAAGGCCGAGGCACATCGAAGTAGACCATGAGCGGCATGATGAGAAAGATAATCAGTGGATTGGAGAACGCCAGCACGAATCCCGATGCCATGTCGCCTGCTCCGCGCACTACGCCGCGCGCACCGGCCTCGGCCGGCCGGCTGCGCATCATCATTGCCGAAAATGCCGCCAACAGCACGCCGCCTACCAGGGCAAACGCCGCCGTGTGGCGCTCGATGAACCCGATGATGAGCGTCATGCTCAGCACCACCACCCAGCAGTAGAACCAGTCGGACAACGCCGCTCCCAGACCCACGCGCATGCCCGCAGCGCGGCCTTTGTTCAGCGTCTGCTGCACGCACAACATGCCCACGGGACCCATGGGGGCCGATAGGATAATCCCGATGAGCACGCACCCCAAACACGAAAGCACAAAATCCATTTTGCTACACTTTGATGTGTCAACTCACTCTCATTTCTCGGCAAAAGTAGTAAACATCTCTCACTTTCCGTCACCATGAGTCATTATTTTGTGAAAGAAAAACATTTTTTTGTGTGATTACTGCGTTTATTTCGCGAGATATTACTAAATTTGTAGTCTGATTTCAAAATCATCCACATTAACATAAAAATCGACAAACAATTTAAATTCATTTAATAATTTTTCATCAATACATGAAGGTTTATAAAAGCAACGAGATCAAGAACATCTCATTGATTGGTGGCAAAGGCTCTGGAAAAACCACACTCGCCGAGTCTATGCTCTTCGAGTGTGGTGTGATTAACCGTCGTGGTAGCGTCGAGGCCGGCAACACTGTGTGCGACTACTTCCCCGTGGAGAAGGAATACGGCTACTCCGTGTTCAGCACTGTCTTCTATGCCGAGTATGCTGGCAAGAAACTCAACGTGTTTGACTGCCCAGGAATGGACGACTTTGTGGGCAACGCCGTGACTGCATTGAGCGTGACCGACGCTGGTGTGCTCACCGTGGATGGCCAGTATGGTGTCGAGGTGGGTACTCAGAACACTTTCCGCACTGCCGAGGGCATGAACAAGCCCATCATCTTTGTGGTGAACAAACTCGAGGCCGAGAAGGCTGACTTTGACAACGTGCTGAGCCAACTTCGCGAGGCTTATGGCAGCAAGGTTGTGCCCCTGCAGTTCCCCGTGTCGTGTGGCGCTGGTTTCAACTCCATCATCGACCTGGTGCTCATGAAGCAACTCACTTGGGGCAAGGACGGCGGCAAGCCCACCGTCAGCGACATCCCCGCCGAGTTTGCCGACAAGGCCGAGGAGATGCACAACGAACTGCTTGAGATGGCTGCCGAGAACGACGAGGAACTCATGATGAAGTTCCTTGACGAGATGACGCTCAACGAGGACGAGATGCGCGAGGGCATCCGCAAGGGTCTCATCGACCGCAGCATCTTCCCCGTGATTTGCGTGAGCGGCATTAAGGACATCGGCGTGAGCCGCATGATGGAACTGCTTGGCGAAATCGTGCCTCTGGCTGCCGAGATGCCCGCAGTGCCCGACACCAATGGCGAAGAGGTCGCTCCCGACCCCAACGGCCCGGTCAGCATCTTCTTCTTCAAGACCACCATTGAGCCCCACATCGGCGAGGTTTCTTACTTCAAGGTGATGTCGGGTACGCTCAAGGCTGGTGCCGACTTGAACAACATGACGCGCGGCAGCAAGGAGCGCATCGCTCAAATCAACGCCGTGTGTGGACAAATCAAGACTCCGGTCGAACAGATGGAAGCAGGCGACATCGGCGCTACTGTGAAACTCAAAGACGTGCGTCGCGGCAACACCCTTAACGACAAGGGCTGCGAGTATGTGTTTGACTTCATCCAGTATCCCGCTCCCAAGTATCAGCGCGCCATCCGCGCCATCAACGAGAGCGAGACCGAGAAACTGAGCGGTGTCCTCAACCGTATGCACGAGGAGGATCCCACTTGGCTCATCGAGCAAAGCAAGGAACTCAAGCAGACCATCGTTTCCGGTCAGGGCGAGTTCCACCTGCGCACGCTCAAATGGCGCATCGAGAACAACGACAAGATTCAGATTGAATACCAGGAGCCCAAGATTCCTTATCGTGAGACCATCACCAAGGCTGCTCGTGCCGATTATCGTCACAAGAAGCAATCGGGTGGTGCCGGTCAGTTTGGCGAGGTGCATCTCATCGTGGAGCCTTATCGCGAGGATATGCCCGAACCCGATCTGTACAAGTTCGGCAACCAGGAGTTCAAGATGAACATCAAGGACAAGCAAGAGATTCCTCTGGAATGGGGTGGCAAACTCGTGATTTACAACTGTATCGTGGGTGGTGCCATCGATGCTCGCTTTGTGCCGGCAATCGTGAAGGGTATCATGGACCGCATGGAGCAAGGCCCGCTCACTGGTAGTTATGCTCGCGACGTGCGCGTGATGATTTACGACGGTAAGATGCACCCGGTGGACAGCAACGAAATCTCGTTCCGTCTGGCAGCACGTAATGCCTTCAGCGAGGCATTCCGCAACGCTAACCCCAAGGTGCTTGAGCCGGTTTACGATGTGGAGATTCTGCTCCCCAGCGACAGCATGGGTGGCGTGCAGAGCGACCTGCAGGGACGTCGCGGCATCATGATGGATATGTCCAGCGCTAACGGTCTGGAGCGCATCAAGGCTAAGATTCCTTTGAAGGAGATGGCCAGTTACTCCACCGCGCTGAGTTCCATCACTGGTGGTCGTGCTTCGTTCAGCATGAAGTTTGCAAGTTATGAACTCGTGCCCGCCGACGTGCAGAGCGCACTGCTCAAGGCCTACGAGGAGGCAAGCAAGGACGAGGATTAAAGAATTCCTTATATCTACAAATACCCGTGTGGGGGAGCGGCTCGATGGCCACTCCCCCACTTTCATTCATGTCATTCTGTTGGGCCTTGTGCCCGGTTTAGAATGGCTTGCGGTATTTCTCGTTGGGGTCGTCGGTGATGATGCTCAAGTAACTGGCATAACGCGACTCACTGATGCGGTGGTCGGCCACTGCGGCGAGCACGGCGCATCCCGGCTCGTGGGTGTGCGTGCAGTTGCCATAGCGACAATCCCGCGACACGGCAAAAATCTCGGGAAAGTAATGATCCACCTCGGCACGCTCCATGTCGATGGTGCCAAATCCCTTCACGCCCGGTGTGTCGATGAGCGCCCCGCCGCCCGGCAAGTCGAGCATCTCGCTGAATGTGGTGGTGTGCATGCCCGTGTGGTGCGCTGTCGACACGTCGCCCACACGCAGCGAGGCGTCGGGGATGAGCGCATTGATGAGCGAACTCTTCCCCACTCCCGAGTTGCCCGAAAGCAACGAGGTGCGTCCCTGCAATGCGGAGCGCAGCGTGTCAAGGCCTTCGCCAGTAATGGTGCTTGTGGCAATCACTTCATAGCCAATGGTGCGATAAAGGTGCATCACGGCCTGCAACAGCGCTTGGTCGTCGGGGTCACCGAGGAGGTCAATCTTGTTGATGACCAGCAGCACCGGCACGCTGTAGGCCATGGCGGTGGCAAGAAAACGGTCGATGAACGTGGTGTTGGTCACAGGATTGGCCAGCGTGACCACCAGCACCGCCTGGTCGAGGTTGGCGGCAAGAATCTGGAACTCACGCGACAGATTGCTCGCACGGCGAATGATGTAGTTGCGGCGCGGCTCAATCTGCACGATAAAGGCGGTGCCGTCTTCGCGCGGCTCCACGGTCACCTCGTCGCCGACGGCTACAGGATTAGTGCAACGAAAACCGCGCAAACGCAAGTTCTTGAGCAGCGAGCCGTCTTCCAGGCGTGCCACATACCAACTGCCAGTATTCTTTACCACAAGTGCTTTCACGACCGCAAAATTAGCAAGATTGAGCGAAATAGACAAAACAGAACCTTGTATATCGCTTTTTTTTCGTAACTTCGCCATGAGTTACTCACAACAAGCAAAACACATGAGTTTAGAACACGACAAAGAGAGATTGGGCCAAATCAAGAACTTAATCATGCTGGCGATGGCCGATGGGCGCATCGACGAGGATGAGTTGGCCGTGATTGCCATGGTTGCCGTTCGAGAGGGAATGACAGCCGACGAACTGGACAGCGTGATTGACAACATCGAGAAGGTTGAGGTGGAGTTGCCTCGCGACATCGACACCCGCAAGCGCTACCTGCAAGACATGGTGGAACTGATGGTTATCGATGGCGAAATCCATGAAGACGAACTGAACATCTGCCAGGTTTATGCCATCGCGCTGGGCTTCAACCCCGACACGGTGGAGCAAATGATCCTCGACATCATCAAGCAACTTGACTGAGCGATGGGCTTAGAGATTGAGCATAAGTACCTCGTTGATGACACGAGTTATCGGCTTGCCGCCTCGGAGCATCACCACATCGTGCAGGGCTATTTGAGCCGCGAGCACGGCCGCACGGTGCGTGTGCGCACCTGCGACGACAAGGGTTACATCACCATCAAGGGACGCAGCCACGGCGCCTCAAGGCCAGAGTATGAATATGAAATACCGTTCGAAGATGCCCAGCAACTACTCTTGCTGTGCCCTCCCCCGGTCATTGACAAGACGCGCCACATCGTGTGGCACGAGGGCAACCGCTGGGAAGTGGACGAGTTTCATGGCGACTTGGCGCCACTGGTCACCGCCGAACTGGAACTGCCGTCGGAGGACTACCAATATGCGCTGCCGCCCTTTGTGGGCGCCAACGTGACTGGCGACCCGCGTTATCACAACTCGCGCCTGGGCGTCAAGGACGAAGGCTAAGCAACATCACATTCTCCACATGGTGGGTGTGCGGGAACATGTCCACCGGCTGGATTTCATCCACTTGATATTTGCTGTCGAGCATGGCCACATCGCGTGCTTGCGTTGCCGGATTGCAACTCACATAGACGATGCGGCGCGGAGCGGCGTTGAGTATCACCTTGACCACATCCTCGTGCATGCCCGCACGCGGAGGATCCACAATCATCACATCGGGACGACCATGCTTTGCCACGAAATCGTCGGTGAGCACGTCCTTCATATCGCCCGCGTAGAACAGGGTGTTGTCGATGCCGTTCACACGCGAGTTGAGACGCGCGTCGTCAATGGCCTCGGGCACATACTCGATGCCAATCACCTGGCGGGCCTGGCGAGCCACAAAGTTGGCGATGGTGCCCGTGCCAGTGTATAGGTCATAAACCAATTCCTGACCGGTGAGCGCCGCCATGCGCCGCGCCACCTTGTATAATACGTAGGCTTGCTCGGAGTTCGTTTGGTAGAACGACTTCGGCCCGATGCGGAAACGCAGCCCCTCCATCTCCTCCTCGATGTAGTCACGACCGTGGTACAGGATGATTTCCTGGTCGCTAATGGAGTCGTTACATTTCAGGTTCACCACATACATGAGGCATGTAATGGCCGGGAAACGCGTCGCCACCGCCTCCATCACGTCGTTGATGGCCGCCTTGTCGTCCTGGCCAAACACGATGACCTGCATCACCTCGCCCGTGCTGGCAATGCGCGTCATGGTCATGCGCAGCAAACCCTGGTTGGCGCGGATGTCGTAGAAGGAATAGCCGCGCTCCACGGCATATTGCCGGATGAACAGGCGCAACTCGTTGCTCAACTCGTCTTGCAGATAGCAATGCTTGATGTCGAGCACCTTGTCGAAGGCCCCGGGGATGTGAAATCCGGCGGCATGACGGTCGGCAAATTCCTCTCCACTTGCCAGTTGCTCCGCTGTGAGCCAGCACTTGTTGCTAAAGGTGAACTCCAACTTGTTGCGGTAGTACAACGTGTGAGCCGACCCCAAGATGGGATTGATGGCGGGAATGTTCACCTTGGCAATGCGCTGCATGGCATCGACCACTTGCTGCTGCTTGTAGCGCAGTTGCTCCTCGTAGGGCAAATGCTGCCACTTGCAGCCGCCGCACACCCCGAAGTGCTGGCACACAGGAGCCACACGAAGACTGCTGGGGTGCACCATGCGCTCGATGTGGCCCTCGGCATAACTGTGCTTCTTGCGGTCAATCTTCACATCAACCACGTCGCCAGGAGCGCCAAAGGGCACAAACACCACAAGGTCGTTCCACCGCCCCAGGCTCTTGCCCTCGGCGGCAACACCAGTAATCTCGAAATTCTCCAGCAGAGGCAAATTCTTCTTCTTTCCCACGTGACTATATATGCTTTGTTTTGTGATTAGGCTGCAAAGTTACACAATATTTCTTTAATTCCGCACATAGGATGCCCGTGCAAGCGTCCAAAGCAACTGTTGTCCTAAATATTTTTGGGGCACTGTGGCTGAAGTGGCGTTTTTTTAGTAATTTTGCAATTTAGCATACTAACGAACAAACATATCATTATTATTCAACACAAGACTACACACTTATGAGTGAAGTAATTCAAAAGAAATTGAACGATTCACCAGCGATGCGATGGACCGCGCTGGTGTTGCTGGCGTTCGCCATGTTCTGTTCCTACATTTTCATGGACATCCTGTCGCCCATCAAGGACTTGATGCAGACCACGCGTGATTGGGACTCGACGGCCTTCGGTACAATGCAGGGCAGTGAGACATTTCTCAATGTGTTCATCTTTTTCCTCATCTTTGCCGGAATCATTCTCGACAAGATGGGCGTTCGCTTCACCGCCATCCTGTCGGGTGCTGTGATGCTGATAGGTGCCGTGATTAACTGGTGGGCGGTGACCGAGTACTTCGCCGGGAGCAGCCTGGAGGCATGGTTCACCAATCACCTGAATTACATCCCCATCTTCGACGAACTTGAAGTGTCGCCGTTCTACGAAGGCATGCCCGCCAGTGCAAAGTTCGCAGCCGTGGGCTTCATGATTTTCGGTTGCGGTGTGGAGATGGCAGGCATCACAGTGTCGCGTGGCATCGTGAAATGGTTCAAGGGCAAAGAGATGGCGCTGGCCATGGGTTCCGAGATGGCACTGGCCCGTCTGGGTGTGGCCACCTGCATGATTTTCTCGCCCATGTTTGCTAAGTGGGGCGGCAACATCGACGTGTCGCGCTCGGTGGCATTTGGCGTGGTGCTGCTCATGATTGCACTCATCATGTTCATCGTCTATGGCTTCATGGACAAGAAACTCGACGCACAGGGCGTAGAGGAGGAGAAAGACGAGCCCTTCAAGGTGAGCGACATTGGCAAGATATTGTCCAGCGGTGGTTTCTGGCTGGTGGCCTTGCTGTGCGTGCTCTACTACTCGGCCATCTTCCCCTTCCAGAAGTATGCCGTGAACATGCTCCAGTGCAACCTCACCTTTAGCGAGGTTGACCCGAACTCCTTCTGGGCTGGCAATACCGTGACCATCGTGCAATATGTCATCATGCTGGTTGTTGCCGCCACGGCGTTCATCAGCAATTTCTCCAAGGACAAGACCAAGAAATATGCGATGCTGTGCACCTCGGTGGTGTTTTTGGTGGCATTCTGCTACATGGGCTACATGCGCCAGTCGGCCGAGACGATATTTGCCGTGTTCCCGTTGTTGGCAGTGGGCATCACCCCCATTCTGGGCAACTATGTGGACCACAAGGGCAAGGCTGCTTCGATGCTCGTGCTGGGCTCGCTGCTGCTCATCGCCTGCCACTTGACGTTTGCCTTCGTGCTGCCGCTGTTCAAGGGCAACGAGGCCGGTGGCGTGGTGATTGCTTATCTCACCATTTTGGTGCTGGGTGCCTCGTTCTCGCTTGTGCCCGCCTCGTTGTGGCCCAGCGTGCCTAAACTTGTCGACGCCAACATCATTGGCTCGGCCTATGCACTGATTTTCTGGATTCAGAACATTGGTCTGTGGCTGTTCCCGTTGCTCATTGGCAAGGTGCTCGACAAGACTAATCCCGGTGTCACCGACCCGACGCAACTCGACTACACCTGGCCGCTCGTGATGCTGGCATGCCTGGGTGTGGCGGCATTGCTGCTGGGCTTGCTGCTCAAGGTCGTCGACAAGAAGAAAGGATTAGGCCTCGAAGAGCCGAACATCAAGTAATGGTAGCCTAATTTCAGTACACACGTTACGCGGCTCCTCCCCGCATCGGTTGTTGGGAGGAGCCATTTTTTCAATCAACACACTTCATTACGACTCATGACAAAAGTCATCAAAAAATCTGCTGTGGCCCGCTGGCTCGTGCTCATTATCGTGTCGCTCACGATGATGATGGGCTATGTGGTTGCCAAGGAGATGTCTCCGTTGCAGTACTTGCTCGAACTTCCCGAGTCGTTGGGCGGCATGGGTTGGAGCAGCACCGAGTTTGGCTTATTTGCTGGCTCGCGCGGCTTTTTCAACGTGTTTTTCCTCATGCTCTTTTTTGGCGGCGTCATCCTCGACAAGATGGGCGTGCGCTTCACTGGCGTGCTTTCTTGCGCACTGATGGTGGTGGGCACTGCTATCAACTACTATGCGTTGCAGTTCATTGCTCCGCACGGAACGGGATTAGCACTGCCCGCTTCGGGCTTTACCATCAAGGAGCAGGTGCTTGTGGCAGCGCTTGGCTTTGCCGTGTTCGGCATCGGCTACGAAATGTGTGGCATCACGGTGTCGAAGGTCATCGTCAAGTGGTTCACGGGCGGCGAGATGGCGCTGGCCATGGGGCTGCAGGTTTCGCTGGCCCGATTGGGCACCGCGCTGGCTCTTAGCCTGAGCCCGGTCGTGGCACAAAAGTACTCGGTGTCCACGCCCGTGCTGGTGGGACTGGTGTGCGTCGTGCTGGGATTGCTCATCTATGTGGTCTACTGCGTGATGGACGCCCGTCGCGAACGCGCGCTCGCCGGCAATGCCTCGGCCGCTGCCGTGGCGGCAAGCGACGAGGGGTTTCGTCTGCGCGATTTGGGAAGCGTGG
>CACWKM010000118.1 GCA_902761475.1 uncultured Bacteroidales bacterium | reverse complement strand
GGAAGATGGTTCGTTTGCCAAACTGCGCACCATCCAACTTGGTTACAACTTTGGTCCCAAGGTGTGCGAGAAGATGCGCATGTCGCGCCTGCGCTTGTATGTGTCGGCACAAAACCTGCTCACCATCAAGAGCCGCAACTTCACTGGCGTGGATCCCGAGAATCCCAACTTCGGTTATCCTATTCCACTCAATGTCACCTTTGGTCTTAATGTTTCATTCTAAAAATCAGATTCTCTATGAAAAAGATATTTAATATATTGTGCATCGGTTTGTGCTGTAGTGCTGCGACGCTGTTCACGTCGTGCAACGACTTCCTCGACAAGCACCAGCCCCAGGGCGTCCTCAGCGACGAACAGGTCAAGACATCAGAGAATGCTGAGGCTCTGGTGATTTCGGCCTATGCCATCTTTACCTCGGCCGAGGACATCAATTCATCCTTCTCGATGTGGAACTTCGATGTCCGCAGCGATGACGCCTACAAGGGCGGCAATGGCCAGAACGACGGTGACGTGTTCCACCAACTGGAGGTCCAGCAAGGTGTGCTCACCAGCAACTGGAACATTAACGACATGTGGCAGAGGCTCTACAAGTGCCTGTCGCGCTGCAACACCGCCATCGCACTGCTCAACGTCACTGGCGACAACTTCAAAATGAAGGATCAGCGCCTGGCCGAGATGAAGTTCTTGCGCGCCTATGCACACTTCCTGCTCAAGCGCCTCTACAAGAACATCCCCTTTGTCATGGACGAGAACCTCACCTATGAGGGCTACAACGAGTTGTCGAACACCGAATATACCAACGACGAGGGCTGGCAACTCATCATCGACGACCTCATGGAGGCCTACAAGACGTTGCCCGAGGTGCAAGCCGACAAGGGACGCCCCACGCGTGCCGCTGCCGCTGCCTTCCTCGCAAAGGTGTATCTCTACAAGGCTTACCACCAGGACGATGCCAAGAGCCACAAGGTGACCAGCATCGACCGTGCCGACCTGGAGAAGGTCATCGAGTTCACCAATCCTTCGCTCTATGCCAACTATGGTCTCGAGGACGACATCCACAACAACTTCCGCCCCGAGGAGAAGTATGAGAACGGCATCGAGAGCATCTGGGCTATCCAGTACTCGCGCAACGACGGCTCGACCTATGGCAACCTCAACTGGAGTTATGGTCTGATTCCGCCCAACATCCCTGGCGCCACCGATGGCGGTTGCGACTTCTACAAGCCCTCGCAGAACCTGGTGAATGCCTATCACACGGGTGCCGACGGTCTGCCCCTGCTCGACACGTTCAACGACAAGGACTATGACAAGAGTGCCGACAACGCCGATCCTCGTCTGTTCCTCACCGTGGGTATGCCGGGCCTGCCCTACATGTTCAACCCCAACTTCATGATGGACGAGACCAGCATCTGGAGCCGCAGTAACGGCACCTATGGCTATTATGTGTCGCTCAAGCACAATGTTGACCCCGCACTCATTGGCACCTACCTCATCAAGGGCTCTTACTGGGCCAGTTCGATGAACCGCATCGTGTTCCGCTATGCCGATGTGCTGCTCATGCGTGCCGAGGCTTATGCTCAATTGGGTCAAACCGCCCAAGCCATCGCCCTGGTCAACCAGTTGCGCTCGCGTGCCGCTACCAGCACCCAGATGATTTCGGACTACCCCAGCAAGTATGGTGTGAAGTTCTACATCCGCAACTACAACGGCTCCTACGACAAGGACAAGACCATCAAGATTGTGAAGATGGAACGCCGTCTGGAGATGGGCATGGAGAGCGAGCGCTTCTTCGACCTCGTGCGTTGGGGAGAGGCTGCCCAAGTGCTCAACAAATACTTTGCCGAGGAGATTCCCCACTGCTCGCTTTACACTACTGCTCACTTCACGGCCGACAAGGATGAGTATCTGCCCATCCCATTGAGCCAGGTCGCCGCTTCCAATGGCCACTACACGCAGAACATTGGCGGTTGGTAATCCCAGCATGACAATTATATCATCTGAATAAAATAATAATGAATATGAAATCTAAGGTATTATCTATATTCTGTGCGTGTCTTGCATGCTGCGGACTCGCCCTGTCGTTCAGTTCATGCAACGACGACAACGTCAGCGACCTGAAATTGTCGGGCGATTGCATGATCACCCAACTCGTCCTCGACAACTTCGAGGGCATTATCGACCTGCCTTCACGCACCATCGTCGTCCGTCTGCCGGAAATCTACGACACCAAGGCCATGAAGGTGACTACCTTGAAGTTCTCGGATGGCGCCGTGTGCAACATCCACCAGGGCGAAACCATCAACATGGACGCTGCCAAGGTGCTCCGCGTGAAGAATGGCGACACCTATATGGACTGGACGCTGTCGGCGCTCCACGACGAGGCTCGCATCACCGACTTTGTGATTAACGACATCTACCGCGGTGTCATCGACCAGGAGATGAAGATTGTCGTGTATGTGCCTGCCTCGCTCGACATCACCCAACTCGTGCCCACCATCACCTACAGCGCTAATGCGACCATCACCCCGTCGTCGGGCGTTCCTCAAGACTTCTCGAAGCCCGTCACCTACACGGTGACCAACAATTCGGCCAAGGGTGTCTATACCGTTACGGTGATTGCCATCAGCAAGCCCAAGGCCCTCTTCCTGGGCTCGGCTGCCACGCTGAACGAACTCGATCCCGAGGCCAAGGCTGCTTGCCAGTGGATGCTGAGCAATGTGCCCGGCACACTCTATGCTTCGTTTGCCGACCTGCGCGCTAACACGCTCGACCTGTCGGAGTGCAAAATCATGTGGTGGCACTGGCACGTGGACGGTGGCGTGGACGGCCATGACAACTTTGTGGCCAAGGGCGCCGATGCCATGAACACCTTGAACGAGTTGCGCCAGTTCTACGAGAACGGCGGTGCCTTGCTGCTCACCCGCTATGCTACCAACATCCCGTCGTTCATCGGCGTCACTGGCGACGACGAGTGGACAACGCCCAACAACTGCTGGGGTCAGGATGAGGACAAGGCCGAGTTGTGTAACGCACCGTGGACATTCCGCAAGTTCGATGGCCAAGAAGGTCATGCCATCTTTAGCGACCTGGTGGCTGGTGACAACCCCAACGAGGTCTATTGCACCGACAATGGTTATCACATCACCAACTCGACGGCTCAGTACCACATTGGTATCGACTGGGGCGACTATGCTAACCACGATGCTTGGGTCAACCGCACCGGCGGCAAGATTCTGGGCGTGGGTGGCGATGGCGCTATCGTGCTCTGGGAGTATCCCGCTCGCGAGGGCAAGGGTGGCATCATCTGCATCGGTTCTGGTTGCTACGACTGGTATTCCTACACCTACGAGGCTGGATATACCGAGAAGTTCCACAAGAACATTGAGATTTTGACTAGGAATGCTATCAACTATTTAACCAAGTAATTGACTCATGAAACTATATCAGAATATTTTCAGCGCTTTGCTGCTGTGTGGCTTCCTGTTTGCTTCGTCGGCATGCAGCGAGAAGAGTTATGGCCCCGATGAGCCAAAGGATTGGGATGGCACCACCGCCTTCTTCAACTCGATTGATGAGGCTGGCTTCCAGACCTACTACAACCCCGCGCTTGGCCGTTGTGGCGACCCCATGCCGTTCTACGACACCAAGGCTGGCCACTTCAAGGTGCTCTACCTCCAGGAGTATGACAACAACGCCGCGTTCAACTATCACCCTATTTGGGGCGTGACCACCACCGACGGTGCTAACTACCAGTCGCTGGGCGAGGTGTTGCCCACCGGCACGTCTCCCGAAGAGCAGGATGCTGCACTGGGAACGGGCTGCTGCATCGAGAAGGACGGCGTCTATTACCTCTATTACACTGGCCACAACCGCTATGGCAACGAGGCAGTGATGAGGGCCACGTCGACCGACTTCAAGAACTGGAGCAAGGACGCTCTGTGGATGTTGAGGGGGTCGGACTATGGCTACTCCGACAAGGACTTCCGCGACCCGCAAATCTTTGTTGCCGACGATGGCGCATTCCACATGGTCATCTCCAGCAACCTCAAGTTCGCCGAGTTCAAGTCGAGCGACCTGAAGACCTGGGAGCACATTGGCAACTTCCCCATGATTTGGGACCGCATGTGTGAGTGCCCCGACATCTTCAAGATGGGCGACTACTGGTATTGCGTCTACAGCGAGGGCTATCGCACCGCATGGAGCCGCAAGGTCAAGTACATGATGGCCACCACCCTCGACGGGTTGAGGAACTGCTTCAAGGATCCGGGCGCCAACTGGCCCAAGGACGGCCATGAGGGCGTGCTCGACAGCCGCGCATTCTATGCCGGCAAGACCGCCAGCAACGGCAAGGACCGCTACATCTGGGCTTGGTGCCCCTACCGCACCGGCAACACCATCTTCGACAAGAACATCAACGTGGGCGCCAGTAGCGAGCCCAACTGGTCGGGCGCGCTGGTGTGCCAAAAGATTATCCAGCATGCCGATGGCACGCTGACCCTTGGCGCAGTGCCCGCAATTGCCGAGAAGTACAACAAGGAGAAGACCGTGAAGGTGATGGCCAGCAATGGCGCACAACTTAACGGCACCAGTGGCACCCTCTCGGGCGAAAAGGCCTATGTGCTGTTCAACCGCCTGGGCACCTGCAACCACATCTCGTTCACCGTGACCACCGCGGGCAACACCGACCGCTTCGGTATCTCGATGGTGCGCGGCACCGACTCCGAGAAGTACTACACCATGGTCGTCAACCCCGAGGGTGACGCCAACCGCAAGGTGAACTTCGAGGAAGAAGGCGAAAAGGGCAAGGGATTCATCGAGGGCATCGACGGATATGTGTTCAAGCGCCCCGAGAACAACGTCTATAAGATTGACATCTTCACCGACAACTCGGTCATGGTGATGTATATCAACGACGTGTGCTCCTACACCAACCGCATCTACGGCATCCAGAAGAACTGCTGGAGCATCAACAACTATGGTGGCAAGATCACCATCTCCGACGTGAAAGTGTATGGTCAAAAATAATCATCACTTCAAGTCATGAACAGATTATTAACTCTGACGGCGGCAGTGCTCGTGGCCCTCTCGGCCACGGCACTGGCACCCCAGATTTTGAGCGACAACCACGCCATGCTGCGTGTGGACGCCACGAGCAAGTACCTCCTGCTTCCCGTTCAAGAGAAGGAGGAATATGCTCACCTGCGCGTCATCGTGGATAACGAGCAGACGCAGGCCTTCAACGTGCGCCTCGCGGTGGACAAGGTGGACTACTACGTGCCCGTGGACATCCAGCGCTTTGGCAACAAGAAGGTGCTGCTCGACGTCACGTTCCACGGCGACCGCCGCACCACGGGGGCTGTCAAGGACTTCGTGTGCTGGCGCGAGATGAGGGTCGACAACACCTTCGACACCGCCAACCGCGAGCGTTTCCGTCCCGCCTACCACCACACGCCCGCCTACGGCTGGATGAACGACCCCAACGGCATGTTCTACAAGGATGGTGTGTGGCACCTGTACTACCAACTCAACCCCTACGGCTCGCAGTGGGAAAACATGACGTGGGGCCACTCCACCTCGACCGACCTGATTCACTGGACTCCGCAACCCATCGCCATCGAGCCCGATGCGCTGGGAACCATCTTCTCGGGGTCGTGCGTGACCAATGGCGACGAAGTGGTGGCCATCTACACCTCGGCTGGGCAGAACCAGACGCAGTCCATCGCCATTTCGCACGACAACGGCATGACCTTCGACAAGTATGAGGGCAACCCGGTGCTCACCAGCGATGCCCCCGACTTCCGCGACCCCAATCCGTTCTGGAATCCCGACATCAACCGCTGGAACATGATTCTCGCCGTGGGTCAGGAGATGCGCATCTATTCGTCGCCCGACCTCAAGGAGTGGAAATATGAGAGTTCGTTCGGCAAGGAGTATGGCAACCATGGTGGCGTGTGGGAGTGCCCCGACCTGATGAAAATCGACGGCAAGTGGGTGCTGCTGTGCAACATCAACCCCGGTGGCCCCTTCGGTGGCTCGGCAACGCAGTATTTCGTGGGCAACTTCGACGGCCACAAGTTCACTTGTGAGTCGATGCCCAAGGTCACCAAGTGGCTCGACTATGGCAAGGACCACTATGCCACGGTGTCGTTCTACAACGCGCCTCAGGGCCGCCATGTGGTAATCGCGTGGATGTCAAACTGGCAGTATGCCAACCAGGTGCCCACGCGGCAGTTCCGCAGCGCCAACTCCATTCCGCGCGACCTGGGATTGTTTGTCGATGGCGAGGAGACCTATGTGAGCGTGAAGCCGTCGCCCGAGATGCTCGCGGCACGCGGCAAGAAACTCAAAAAGCCCACCGAGACCTGCGAAATCGTCGTGGACGTGAAAAATTCCATGGAATTGACGCTGTCCAACACCGCTGGCGAACAGGTGGTGCTCACCTATGATGCCGCCAAGCAAACCTTTGCCATGGACCGCACGAAGTGTGGCGACACCTCGTTCAGCGAGGCATTCCCCGTCGTGACCACGGCTCCCACGCATGGTGTCATCAAGCAATTGCGCATCTTCATCGACCGCTGCAGCATCGAGGTGTTCGATGCCGACGGACGCATGGCGATGACCAACCTCGTGTTCCCCACCGCGCCCTACACCGAGATGAAGGTCAAGGGCGGCAAGGCAACCGTCTATAACATCAACTTCTAATCAACCGTCAAGAAACTCTCTTTTTATGGCAAAAACGAATAAAGTCGCGATACTGTCAATCATGCTGTGCTTCTTCTGCATGGGCTTTGTTGACCTCGTGGGTATCGCGTCCAACTATGTGAAGGCAGACCTTCACCTGAGCGACACCGAGGCCAATGTGTTTCCCTCGCTGGTGTTCTTCTGGTTCTTGATTTTCAGCGTGCCCACCAGCATGCTCATGAACAAGATAGGCCGCAAGAAAACCGTTGTGCTGTCGCTCATCGTGACCGTGCTGTCGCTGTTCATTCCGCTGTTTGGCAACACCTACGGCATCATGCTGTTGTCATTCTCGCTGCTGGGCATTGGCAACGCACTCATGCAGACGTCTCTCAACCCGCTCGTGCAGACCGTGCTGGGCGACGGCAACCTCTCGTCGTCGCTCACCTTTGGCCAGTTTGTCAAGGCCATCGCCTCGTTCATGGCGCCGTTCCTGGCCATGTGGGGTGCCCAGGCTGTCATCCCCTCGATGGGGCTCGACTGGAGGGTGCTCTTCGCCATCTACTTTGTGGTGGGCATCTTCTCCACGCTGTTGCTCCTGATTACGCCCATTCACGAGAAGAAGATTGAGGGCAAGCCGTCGTCGTTTATCGACTGCATCAAACTGCTGGGCACGCCCATCGTGCTGCTCTCGTTCTTGGGCATCATGTGCCACGTGGGCATCGATGTGGGCACCAACACCACGGCTCCCAAGATTCTCATGGAGAACGTGGGCATGACGCTCCACGAGGCTGCGTTTGCCACCTCGCTCTACTTCATCTTCCGTACCATCGGGTGCCTCACTGGCTCATTCTTCCTGCGCGTGCTCAAAGACCGCACGTTCTTCACGATTAGCGTGGCACTGATGGCGCTGTCCATGTTTGGGCTGTACTTTGGCGAGAGCAAGGCGGTGCTCTACACGGCTATCGCACTCGTGGGCTATGGCAACTCCAACATCTTCTCCATCTGCTTTGCCAAGGCGTTGACCTCGATGCCCGAGAAGCAGAACGAGGTGTCGGGACTCATGATTATGGGCCTCTTTGGTGGCACCATCTTCCCGTTTGCCATGGGACTTGCCAGCGACGCCATGGGACAAGACGGCGCAGTCGCCGTGATGGCTGTGGGCGTGATTTACTTAATTACCTACATCAAACAACTTAAAACCGCTTAAAATACGATTATGGCTGAAAAACGTTATGTAGTGGGTCTCGGCGAGGCCTTGTGGGACGTGCTTCCCGAAGGGAAAAAACTGGGTGGTGCCCCCGCCAATTTCGCTTATCACGCTGGGCAGTTCCTGGGCAAGGACAACACCATCGCCATCAGCGCGCTCGGCGACGACAAACTCGCCGAAGAGACCATCGCGACATCAAGGAGAACGTGGCATGGGACAACATCCCCTTCACGCCCGAGATTGAAGAGATTGCCGCCTCGTGCCGCGCCGTGTGCTACGGCTCGCTGGCACAGCGCAACGTGGTGTCGAGAGAGAACATTCAGCGCTTCCTCGACGCTACGCCCGACGACTGCATGAAGATTTTCGACATCAACCTGCGTCAAAACTTCTACAGCAAGGAAATCATCCAGCAGTCGCTGCGCCGTTGCAACGTGCTCAAAATCAACGACGAGGAACTCGTCATCATTGGACGCATGTTTGGCTATCCCGGCCTCGACATCGAGAACAAGTGCTGGCTCATCCTGGGCAAGTATGACCTCGACCTGCTCGTGCTCACCTGCGGCACCAACGGCTCCTATGTGTTCAAGCCCGGCCAGATGTCGTTCCAGGAGACCCCCGTCGTGGAGGTCGCCGACACCGTGGGCGCCGGAGACTCGTTCACCGGGTCGTTCTGCGCCGCCATCCTCAACGGCAAGCCCGTGGACGAAGCCCACAAACTCGCCGTGGAGGTCAGCGCCTATGTGTGTACGCAAAACGGTGCGATGCCCACACTACCGGCATCGCTGCTCAACAGGTAACCATACGCACATGAATCCATAATGTTTACCACCGGGGGGGGACAAAGTCGCGCGACTCAATCCCCCCTTTTTTTTTGCCCCCAAGTGCCCTGTGAGGTGGATTCATTCCAAAAAATGTTGTAACTTTGTGGTTCAATGTAATAAAACGCCAAGCCAATGATAACCGGAGAAATCAAGAACAGAATCGACAGCATTTGGGACACCTTTTGGAGCGGTGGCATCACAAACTCAATCACCATACTGGAGCAGATGACCTATCTGTTCTTCATGAAGATGCTCGACGACGCTCAGCGCACGCGCGAGGCCAACGCGCACGCCATGGGCGTGGCGGTGTCGGAGCCCACCATCGCCTACGGGTCGTGGCACAACCCCGAGACCGACCGCGACGTGCCCTACGAAGACCTGCGCTGGAGCACGTTCAAGAACTATGACCCGGAGACGATGTACCGCATCGTGAGCAAGGACGTGTTTGTGTTCATCAAGACGCTGAGCAGCGGCAAGGAGAGTGCCTACAGCCGCTTCATGGAGAATGCCACCTTCTTGATACAAAGCCCGCGCACGCTCACCAAGATTGTGGAGGGCATCGACCACCTCGACATGAACAACCGCGACACCATGGGCGACGTCTATGAGTATGTGCTCAGCAAGATGGCGGCCTCGGGCAACAACGGGCAGTTCCGCACGCCGCGCCACATCATCCGCATGATGGTAGAAATCATGCAGCCCACCCTCAAGGACACCATCTGCGACCCCGCCATGGGGAGCGCCGGGTTTATCGTGGAGAGCGCCAAGTATGTGCGCGAGCATTACAAATCTGAACTGTTGAAGAAGGAGAATGCCCAGCACTACAAGAGCGAGATGCTGCACGGCTTCGACACCGACTTCACCATGCTGCGCATCGGGGCAATGAACCTGATGCTGCACGGTGTCGATAACCCCGACATCCAGTACCGCGACAGTCTTTCGACTGATAACACCGACGAGAACAAATATACGCTTTGTTTGGCGAATCCTCCTTTCACAGGCAGCCTCGACAACGAGGCGGTGAGCAAGTCGCTGCTGGCCATCACCAGGACCCGGAAAACCGTGTTGCTGTTCGTGAGCCTGTTCATCCGCAT
>CACWKM010000117.1 GCA_902761475.1 uncultured Bacteroidales bacterium | reverse complement strand
AGATAAACTCTCGCTGGTATGGCGGACGTATATCCAACTTCCCGTCATAACCTCTCACACCCTGTTC
Source organism: uncultured Bacteroidales bacterium (assembly GCA_902761475.1). Classification (GTDB taxonomy): domain Bacteria; phylum Bacteroidota; class Bacteroidia; order Bacteroidales; family Muribaculaceae; genus Sodaliphilus. Next base: position 5,832 of record CACWKM010000117.1, on the reverse strand, counting down.
GTCGTTGTTCATATAACCTGCCGTTATTTCTCGCACCGTCACCTTTATCTGTTCTATTGTCATCATAAATCTAGCGGTTTTTTTCGAATTAATATCCTACCATACAATCTTTTTCCTTTCACATACACTCGGCCTTTAGGAATAGCCAAAGAATATTCATTTCCCACAATGACAAATTGCTCTGGACAATACTTGTCTAGGAACGTGATAGGGACACCCATCACGCCATCATAGTCACACGGAATGTCCTGAACTTTGCTCACCTCAATGGCATCATAGTTGTCATAAACGGGATATTCTTCTGCCGAATAGTGGCACACCAAGTCCAGGGGTTCATGCCGCTTCTTGTGGTCAAGATTTGTAAACCACCTCACTCCTTTTACGCGGATATATGGCGTGCCATCGCTGTCATAGCCACATCCAGCGGCATGCAGCGGATAGTCCTTGGGAACACGAAATTTTCGGTCACCGCTCGTAATGCTTGGCCCCAACCATAGCCGATTGCTGGTAATGAGTGGGAACACCTCTTTATAGGTCACAGCGTTGATGTTTCCTATTATCAAAAATTTCTTGTCATGTTTTACGAGTTGCGCAAGATACTCCCTTAAAAGTGAGAAAGGCGGATTGGTGACAACGACATCGGCTTGTCGAAGCAGCTCCTCGCATTCTGGGTCTCGGAAATCTCCAGTCTTGAGCAACGAGAGTATGTTCTTGTCGTTTTGTAACAGATATTGCACGTCGCTCAAGTCCACCGCGCCATCGCCATTTAGGTCTTTCACCTCGGTAATTTCAACCTTGAAAGCCTGTTTTGATGGTTCCCCATCATAACCGTTGAAGCGAATTACTAATTCCTTACCCTGTACGGGTGAACCATTGTAACACGTGCAAATAAGCTTCTTCAACCCTAATTGGTTGAAGCGCATGGCAAAATACTTGAAAAAATTACTCTCGTAGGGGTCGTCACAGTTACAAAGAACCACCTTACCACGAAAGTGAGGCCAATAGTACTGTAATTCCCGCTCAATGTCAGCCAGTTGCGTATAGAACTCGTCCTTGCGAGCCTTTCGGGCGGAGTTTAAGTCATTGTTCGCCATAGTGATTGATAGTATGGTTGTCAATATTGCACCCAGCTATCAATCTCGCCGTGACGCAAAAAGGGCGTGATGCACCTTATTGCGTTCAGCTTTGAGGCAGCGTCGGACGGAAACCTCAGCAATCTGATAAGGATACACCACGCTTTGCAGCGTAGATGCATCGCTAAAATGATTGCTAAAGGTATTCACATGCGAACACCCCACGATCGTCGTTCTATTATTTCAACTCGTCACGTTTATTTCCAAAAAGTTTCCGACGCTTTTGGCTGAACGCGAAATAATAGCGAATGCGTTTACGATTAAAGTATTATAACATGTGCAGGGGCAATGTCGGCGCTCCAAACGACCCAGCACATGCAAAATTACGTCAAAAAAAACGAAAGCGCAACATTTGCCCAGCTTTTTATAGCAAAATGTGAAAGCATTTTCATCGGAGACACATTTCCAACAACGAATTACATGAATTGGTCGTTGGTGTTTGGTGGGGGCGGACGTGCCACGGCACGTCCCTACTGTTCGCGGCAAAACCACATTCCTCGTTGGAAAAATCTGGCGAGGGCGGGCAGCGGCGAATGCCGATGTGGCGTGGAGCGGTGGCGTCAGAAAAAACAACGAATTTCGCGAATTATACGAATTGAGGCCATGTGGTTTTCTAGGTATATTTATTCGTGGAGATTTGGCGATTTGAGGGGATTTCCCTAATTTTGCCACTTGTTAAATACCACCTAAAATCAGGCACGACAATGAGACGCATCATTCTTATCGCACTCGCTATGGCAGGGTTTGCCATGAGTGCACAGGAACAAGAATACAAGTTTGCCGACCACACCCTCACGATGAACCAAATCGTGAGCGAATGGCACGACCAGAACTTTTACACCGCCACCTTCACCGAGTCGCGCCACGACATCAAAGACTACTTCTTGAGCGTGGCCATGGCCTACCCCAACGAGTTCTTTAACCGCATAGTGATAAAGATGCTGGGCTACAACAGCGAGGGCGTGGTGGGCAACTATGTGTGCGACGTGGCGAATGGCTACCTGCGCGCCGACCTGCTCACCGAACTCGACGGCCAGGTGCAGATGTGCTACTGGCGTTGCACCGACGGAGGCACGCTCGTCGCAGTAGCCGTGCAGGGTGAGGAGTATCGCCCCGACATCGAAGACCGACTGGAATATGACGGCCCGGTGACAAAGTGCTACAACGACCTCATGTTCTTCCGCATCAACCCCGACGAGGCGATTTGGCGGCCCATCACGCCACAGCAAATGTGCCACAAAGCGTTTGATTTTGAGCAATATCGCATCGAACTGCCGCAAAAGGGCAAAAACATCACGCTCACCCACAAAAGCAACCCCGCTTTGAACGCATTGCTCAAGTGGAACGGCTCCACATTTCAAATTTCTAAATTCTAACCTTTGATTTGTCTGCTCAAATTATTAACTTTGCAGTTTCAAAGCAGAATTTACTGAAAACATAGCATAGATTATGGCTGAAAAGGAAACAGAAATCAAAGGCGCCGAGGAAAAACGCGTCTTGAACTTCGTGCAACAAATCGTGGCCGACGACTTGGCTGCGGGCAAGAATGGCGGTCGTCTGAACACCCGCTTTCCGCCCGAGCCCAACGGTTATCTTCACATAGGTCACGCCAAGGCCATCTGCATGGACTTTGGGGTGGCCGAGATGATGGGCGGCACTTGCAACCTGCGCTTCGACGACACCAACCCGCAGAAGGAGGACACTGAATATGTGGAGTCCATCATGCGCGACATTCACTGGCTGGGCTACGACTGGGGCGACCGCTTGTACTATGCAAGCGACTACTTCCCTCGCCTCTATGAGTTTGCCATCCGCCTCATCAAAGAGGGGAAAGCCTATGTCGACGACCAGACGAGCGAACAAATTGCCGCTCAAAAGGGCACGCCCACCACGCCCGGCACCGACAGCCCGTTCCGCAACCGCACGCCCGAGGAGAACTTGGACCTCTTTGAGCGCATGAATGCTGGCGAGTTTGAGGAGGGCAGCCGCGTGCTCCGCGCCAAGATTGACATGGCCAGCAGCAATATGCACTTCCGCGACCCCATCATCTATCGCATCATCAAGTCGCCGCACTGGCGCACCGGCAACAAGTGGAACGTCTACCCGATGTATGACTTTGCCCACGGGCAGAGCGACTATTTCGAGGGCGTGACCCACTCCATCTGCACGCTGGAATTTGTGCCCCACCGTCCGCTCTACGACTACTTCGTGCGTGAACTTGCCGGCGACAAGGTGGACGAATACTGTCCGCGACAGATTGAGTTCAATCGCCTCAACCTCACCTACACCGTGATGAGCAAGCGCAAACTGCTGCAACTCGTCAAGGAGAACTTGGTGGCTGGCTGGGACGACCCGCGCATGCCCACCATCTGCGGCTTGCGCCGTCGCGGCTACACCCCCGAATCGATTAAGAACTTCCTTAACGACATTGGCTACACCAAGTATGAGGCGCTCAACGACATCGGCCTCTTGGAGCACAACATTCGCGAGTCGCTGAACAAGATTGCTCCGCGCGTCATGGCCGTGCTCGACCCGGTGAAGGTGGTCATCACCAACTACCCCGAGGACCGCGAGGAAATGCTCGAGATGGACAACAACCCCGAGCAGGAAGGCGCCGGCACGCACAAAATGCCGTTCGCTCGCGAAATCTACATTGAGCGCGCCGACTTCATGGAGGAACCTCCCAAGAAGTTCTTCCGCCTGACGCCGGGCAAGGAGGTGCGCCTCAAGGGCGGTTACATCATCATGTGCACCGGCTGCACCAAGGATGCCGACGGCAACATCACCGAGATTCAATGCACCTATGACCCCGACACCTTGAGCGGCACCGAAGGCGGCAACCGCAAGGTCAAGGGCACGCTGCACTGGGTGAGCGCACGCCACTGCGTCGATGCCGAGGTGAGGCTCTACGACCGCCTGTTCGCCGTGGAGAATCCCAGCGCAGAGGCTGAGCGCGACTTCCGCGAACTGCTCAACCCCGAGTCGCTCACCGTGCTGCCACACGTCAAGATTGAGCCATACCTGGCACAAAGCGCCAAGGTGGAAGACAAATTCCAGTTCCAGCGAATGGGCTACTTCTGTGTGGACCCAGACTCCTCGCCAGGGCACTTGGTGTTTAACAGAACCATCGGTCTCAAAGACAGTTGGGCGAAACAACAGGACAAGCAAAAGACTGTTTCCAATTAACCATTCATAGTGGGGCGTGCATTGCACGTTCCCACTTTTTTACTTAAATCATACACATCAAAAACACACACAACACTACAATGAAAACATTTTTACGTGCCACATGGCTTGCAGTTTTTGCAGCATTGACGACACTGGGCGCACATGCCGATGCGATTGACCTGGAGGGTTATCGCTTGGTGTGGAGCGACGAGTTTAATGGTACCAACCTCAACACCAAGGTGTGGAACATTGAAGTGAACGGCAACGGCGGCGGCAACCAGGAGTTGCAATACTACGCTGCCGAAAACGTGAGCGTTGACGACGGTTGCCTCATCATCACCTCTCGTCGCGAGAATTCTCACGGCAAAGCCTTTACCTCGGGCCGCATCAACAGCCTGGGCAAAGCCGCTTTCCGCCATGGCCGCATCGATGCCAGCATCAGGCTGCCTCACATTGCCAACGGCATGTGGCCGGCTTTCTGGCTCATGGGCAACGACATGGCCACAGGCACAGGCTGGCCCTATTGTGGCGAGATTGACGTGATGGAGGCAGGCAACTCGGCCGGCATCAGGGCAGGGACGCAAGACCGCTACTTTGGCGGCGCACTGCACTGGGGACCCTACACGGGCGGCAACCATCCCATGTATGCCCAAGGATACACTGCCCCCTATACCCTTGAGGACGATTTCCACCTTTTCTCGCTGGTGTGGGACAAGAACAACATCAAGATGTATCTGGACCTCGACCGCTACCCCGACGCCAAACCTTACTTCAGCATGGCCGTCAACGACGAGAGCGCCGAGAACTCGCCAGGCCGCTACTTCCACAAGCAATTCTTCATCCTGTTCAACGTGGCAGTGGGCGGCAACTACACGGGCATTTGGAACACCGAAGGCATCACCGCGCTGGCCAATGGCGAACAGCAGATGCTTGTGGACTATGTGCGCGTGTATCAGCAATTGGGCAAGGAGAACTATGTGGTGCCCGAAGGTTCGGAAGGCACCGATGACCCCGACGTGGACCCTGACAACGACACTCCGCTGGGCCAGTTTGGCTCGCTCGCTATCGATGACGAGGGACAATCGACCTTCGACTTCGACGGCGGCGACAACTATGTGCTCGTGGACGTGAGCAATGGCTTCAAGCAGCAGGTGCAGGGCAAAGTGGTGGCCGACTACAGCCAACCAGGCTTTTTGAACATTTGGAGCAACTCCTACACTGCGCTGCCAGTGACCAATCGTGGCAACAACTCGATTGGGCAGGCCGAAGACTGGCGTTACTTCGCCGTGAACAACCTGGGCTGGAGCGGCCTGGGTTTCACCTCGAGTGCCGGTGTTGACCTGTCGATGCTCGACGATGACTATATCCTGCACTTTGCCATGCGCGGCGTTGACCCCAACCGCCACACCAGTCACGGCGTACGTGTGGGCAATGCCCGCTTCACCATCGGCAACCACCCCTTTGTCGACGAAGATGTGGAGTCGCTGGTGGTGGGCGATTTTCCGCGCGACGGACGCTGGACAGCATTTGA
>CACWKM010000116.1 GCA_902761475.1 uncultured Bacteroidales bacterium | reverse complement strand
AAAATGCCGCACTGGTAACGCACAGTTCTTTGCCGATGCTGAGAATGTAGTATTTCGCCAGATGTACTTTACCGGCTCCATTCATGCGCGCGGCTTTACGATCGCTGGCTTGTTGGTGCAAAACAGCTACTTGCCCAACGGCTTCCAAAAATTCTCATCGTCGAGCTCGGTGATGGCCGACCACTGCTGCGTCTTTATCCGCGACTACTACAACGACCGTTCGGCGGTGACAATGAGCAATTGCATCACCTGGGGAGCAAATTCATGCGTGGGCAGCGTGTTCTACAACTGTTCGCTGGAAGAGGGAGAATTGGCCGACCGCACCTATGTGAACTGCTACAATGGGGTGAGTGCTGGCTCTCTTTTTAGTGACCAGGAAAACATCAACTGGGACGACGCCCGTACTTGGGAGCTGAAAGACCCCACGACCTATATGGGCAACGATGGCACGCAGATAGGTATGCTTGGCGGACAGTATCCGTTTGAGAAAATCCCTGGCGTACCACGCATCATCAAGAGTGAGGTCGACGGCGCCACCAATGCCGAGGGCCAGCTGCACCTAAACATTCAAGCCGAGGCTCGTCCTGTGAATGAGTAATGTGCGCAATGTGCAGAAGCACAAAGTACAAAGGACGGAAGTACGGAGAACAAAAGTACAGAAGTACGGAAGTACAGGAGTATTAAGTACGGAGGCAACAATTAACACAACGCACGACCATATATGAATCGATATATCACAAGCATAGCTTGCGCGCTGATGTGGTGGACAGGCGTGGTGGCTCAGCCCACACTTGACCGCTATGAATGGTGGGTCGATGGTGACTTTGCGGGTCGAACAACAGTGACACAAGGCACCACGTGGGATGCCACGCTCGACATGAGCTCACTGACGATGGGCATCCACACACTTGATGTGCGTGCCGCCCAGCACTGGTCCGATGACAATGGGACACACGAGCGATGGAGTGCCACGTTGACGCACTTTTTCCTTGTGCCACGCAAGATTGTGGCCGGAGAAAACAAACTCGACCGCTATGAGTGGTGGATTGACCACGACCTGAACAACGTGAACAGCGGTAAGCTGAACGATAATGGCGTGATAAACCTCACCCTCGACATGAGTTCGCTGCCTGCCGGCGTGCACACCATTGATTATCGCGTGGTGGATGCCGCCAAGCAACCATCGCAGACACTCACACACTATTTCCTCGTGCCACGCAAGATTGTGGCGGGCGAAAACAAACTCGACCATTACGAGTGGTGGCTCGACAAGGATCGCAGCAACGTGAACAGCGGCAAGATTGGCGAAAACGGCATTGTGGATCTCACCCTCGACTTCGCCTCGCTTACCGAGGGAATTCACACCATCGACTATCGCGTGGTGGACGTCGCAGGACAATCGTCACAGGTCATCTCGCACTTCTTCATCGTGCCCAGTAAGAAGCACTTTGCCAACGACATCACGATTGACCGTTATGAATGGTGGATTGACAAGGATCGCAGCACCGTGAAGAGCGGCAAGATGGGCGAGAACGGTGTCATCAATCTCACCCTCGATTTGAGTACGCTCAATCCTGGTGTGCACACCCTCGACTACTGCGTGCTCGACAATACGGGAGCGGCATCGGCAACCCTCGTCAAGTACTTCGTGGTGCTGAATCCCAACGACTACCTGGGCGACCGCTTGCTCACGAAATATGCCTACTGGTTTAACCGTGGCGACCGCATCGAGGTGGAAGTGACACCCCCTGCCGCCCGCATCGACTTGAAGAAACAGGTGATACCTGTTGAGAACGTCGTCCCCAACCAGATAGGCGAGGACTATGTGTTTGACGTGGACAACCAACTGCTACAAGTCACCGACAACGTGGTCGTGGGCTTGCAGGTGTTTGACAACCGCGGTGTGGGCAGCGCTGCCGACACGGTCGTCATCCACGATGTGATTGTGCCCGTGGATCCTCACTTCCTTGCCATCAAGCCCACCGACGACCCCTACGAGATGTCGTCGCCCACGCTGGGCGTTGCGCAAGGCTTCTACTACGACGGCTATGAGCGCGACTCGCTGCAATGGGCGGTGAGTGGCCCGAAAATGCCGCTCGACTTCTTCGACGCGCAGGGCAACCGCATCAAGCCGACCCTCATCGGCAAGACCGCCGAGACCACCACATGGGGCTTGCGCACGCCCACCGACCGCGTCTATGCCATCGCGCGCGATGCCGAGGTCAACAATTTCATGGAGGCTGTGAGCACCATCGACCTCATTCTCATCGATGCCGAGCCGGGCGACGTGAACAAAGACGGCTACGTCACCGCTGTTGACCTGAGTATCGTGGTGAACATCCTTGCCGGCCTCGATAACGCCGCGAATTACAACGGCCGAGCCGACGTGAACAAAGACGGCAACATCACTGCCGCCGACATCAGCATGATTGTCAACATCATCGCTGGCATCTTAAACTGAAAAAATCTCCATTCATAACCGCTAAATTCAATGTGTTGACCGCGCCACCCCATACGGGCGACGCGGTCGTTTCTTTCGTGCGCGTCCATCGCGCAAAAGATAGAGGGTGCGGCCATCACTGGTCACACCCCCCACTTCATTTACAATTCAATTTCCTAACATTATCTCACTCTCGTTGCCGCTAGGGTAGTTATTTGCGGCGGTTCTGTGCGCGGTTGGCAGTGGTAGTGGTGGTTGCTGCTGCGTGAGTAGCGGGCAGTCTTCCACCCATTGACACGTCGCGATTGGTGTTGTTGTTATTGTTACCTCCAGCGGGCTTGCCGTTGCCAGTGCTGTGCCCGGTGTTGCCGCTGTGTCCATAGTTGCCAGCGTGCGTTCCGTTGCTGCCCACACCGGGCTTGTGGCCGTTGTCGCCGGGCTTTCCGCCATTGCCTCGGTTGCTCACGGGGGGCTTGGTGCCACCGCCGTTGTGCGATACCTTGGGTTTGGGGGGGGTGACCACTCCATAGTCGCGACCCTGATAGTTGTTGTGATGGCCGGGCTTGCCGCCTTGGTAGTAGTGGTAACTGCTCGGCACGTCGCGATAGAAGTAATTACGGTTAGTGTAGTGCGTGTAGACCACGAAGGTGAAGTTGTCGCGCTCCCAATTCAAAGGACGATAGAAGTAGTCGATGGAAGCAAAGGTAAGATACTGCAGGCGGGTGAGCACGTAACTCATGTCGGTGTTGCGACGGCTCCACGCCGTGCCAAAGATATCGTAGTAGCGGTCTACACTCAAGAAGTAGTCCAGGTTGATCTCGTAGGCGGCATTGTACTGGCTACCAGTGAGATCCAGTTCATAAGCCATCTTATCGGTAAGAAAGAGTGCTTGGTCACGAGCCGTTGTATAGCTCATTGCTGCGGCCGACATGATGAGGGCCCAAGCAGCCGTCAAAGTGATGAATAAGCGTTTCATAGTTGTCAGTCGTTTAATGGTGAATAAATTTTGTTTCTTTGCCTCTTTGACCACGCTGGATTAAAAAGGTTTCATGCCCTTTCGGCGACAATCGACCAACCGCCCTTTTCGCCCCCCGAACTCGCCCAAAGCCACGACCAAGCGATACACTAAATTTGTGGCTATTTGCCAGTGTCGCGCTAAAATCTTAACTTTGCACCGCAAATAAATAATGTAACTATGAGCGAAGAACAAGCATATAATCCCCAGCATGGCTCGTTGCGCGAGCGTCTGGGGCGCGTCAAGGGCACGCGATGGGCGCGTTTCGCGCTGGTGAGCGCCCTGCTGGTGGGATGGAGCGTGTGGCTGGGTAACCCCTGGGTGCTCCTGGCATGGCCCCTGCTGGCCGACATCTACCTCACGCAGTTCATCCCCTGGACATGGTGGAGAGGCCTGAAAAACAAGACCCTGCGAGGCATCATGAGTTGGGTCGACGCCATCGTCTATGCACTGGTGCTGGTTTACTTCCTCTTCCTGTTTGTGGGACAGAACTACCAGATTCCCTCGTCGTCGCTCGAAAAGACGCTGCTCACCGGCGATTTCCTGTGGGTGAACAAGATTGTCTACGGCCCCCGCGTGCCGCAGACGCCGCTTCACTTCCCGCTGGCGCAGAACACCCTGCCGTGGCTCAACTGCAAGAGTTACATCGAGCATCCGCAGTTGCCCTACCACCGCCTCAAGGGGTTGCGCAGCGTGGAGCGCGGCGACATCGTGGTGTTTAACTTCCCCGCCGGCGACACCGTGGCAGTGAATTGCCCTAATCCCGACTACTACACGCTGGTCTATGAGAACGGGCGTGCCGCCGTGCACGGCAACAAGGCCTTGTATGGCGACATCATCTATCGCCCGGTGGACCGCCGCGACAACTATGTGAAGCGCTGCGTGGGACTGCCTGGCGACACGCTGCAGGTGAAGCAGGGCGCCGTGTACATCAACGGCAAGATGCTCCCCGAGCCCAAGGCCGTGCAATACCTCTATTATGTGCGCACCACCGGTGGGTCGCTGTCGCCTCTCACGCTCGACGAGTTGGGAGTGAGCCTTGACGACCGCCATCAGGTGTCGCAAGATGGCTATGTGATGCCGCTCACCGCCGAGATGCGCGACCGCCTCAAGGCCATGCCTAATGTGATTGATGTGGAGCGCACCATGCCCGACCCCGCCGAGAGCATGATTACCTATCCCGTGGGCACCGACTACGGCTGGACGCATGCCGACTACGGCCCGGTGTGGATTCCCAAGAAGGGCGCCACCGTGCCGCTCACCCTGGCATCGCTGCCCATGCTCGAGCGCATCATCCGCAACTACGAGGGCAACACCCTCGAGGTGCGCGGCGGCAGCATCCTCGTCAACGGCAAGCCCGCCACCAGTTACACCTTCAAGATGGACTACTACTGGATGATGGGCGACAACCGCGACAACTCGCTGGACTCGCGTTTCTGGGGCTTCGTGCCCGAGGACCACATCGTGGGTACGCCCATGGTGGTGCTCATCTCGTTTGACAAGGACCGCGGTGGCGTGCGCTGGAACCGCGTGTTCAAGAGTTCCAATCCCGACAAGAAGTGACCCCTGCGCTGTCGTCACCGCCTGTTGCGCTGTCGAGCCACTGTGCCGGCTCGGTGCGCTACTATGCTGCCGCTGTGCAAGCCGGCGCTGTAGCCATCGACGACTGCCAGACGCGGCTGCCGCTGCGTCACAGCCACCACCGCTATGTGATTGACGGCCCTAACGGCGCGCAACAACTCACCGTGCCCATTGTGGCCTCAACGGCGACGCTGTCCACGCCGCTGCGCGACGTGCGCATCGCCGAGCACGGCAACTGGCGACGGCTGCACTGGGGGGCCTTGTTCAGTGCCTACGGGCGCTCGCCCTACTTTGACTACATCGCCGCCGAACTGGAACCCATCATCATGGGTCGCCAAACTTTCCTGCTCGACTTGAATATGGCCATTCACCACCTCGTGGTGGACTTTATGGACCTGCCGCTGCACACCACGCTGCTCAGCGCGTTGCCCGCTGCGCCTGCGGGCGACCTCGATTGGCGCGCCGCCACTTCGCTGCGCCATGGCGACGGCCTGGACGTGCGCGACGTGCCCTATTACCAAGTGTGGAACGCCCGTTACGGCTTCAGACCAGCCATGAGCATCCTCGACATGGCCATGAATTTGGGGCGCGAAGGCATCCTCACACTTAAAGAAATGGCTTTGTGAGAGTTAAACAATGTTAATGTTTTAGCCGCATTGTGTTTCGCAACTATGTTGTAAAACACATATTGCGCATTTTGGCTGTGATAAAGAGTTGTGGGCAGAATGCTAATGTGCTGTGAGGCTGCATTTTATATACTTGTGGCACTGCGGAAATCGGTTGGGGTTGACTACTGGTAAAAACTTTTGCAAATTCAACAACTTTACTTAACTTTGCGGTGGAAAACAACGTGTGAACAACGAT
>CACWKM010000115.1 GCA_902761475.1 uncultured Bacteroidales bacterium | reverse complement strand
AGTCAAAGAACATGTGGTAGACGTCGGTCACGAGGGTCATGTCGAAGTTATTGACGTCGATTGTTTTCAGCGACGAACACTCGCGGAACATCTCGGCCATGGAAGTGGCATTAGAGGTGGTAAGGTATTCCAGACCATCTAATTCCGCCAAATCAGAGCATTTATAGAACCAATAGGCGCAACTATTCGGAAGCACGTCGGCAAAAGCGGGTTTGAACACCGCCTTTTTGACATCAGAATGATACCAATGTGGCATGGCGTTGTTGGTAGCCGCCACATCATCGCTGCCCCACACACCGGTCACCGAATGGCCATCGTAGGTGTCGCCCTCATGTGGTCTCACGCTGCAATCGAAATACAAGGTCTTGATGTCGTCGCACCAAACCACAAATGGCTCTTTGGCCCACTGGAACAACGCGCTGACGGTGACTGCCTCGGCAGGCATCTCAAATGTGCAAGTGCCGTCGTCGGCCATTGTGAGCGCGACCTCATTGCCTGTCCTGTTGCCTGTCACGACGCAGCGATACAGGCCAAAACCATCATCGGGCGTTATGGTGACGGAAACGATGTCGTTAGTATAAGCCCAGGACTGGTCGCAAGTGACGATGCCGTGTTCAATGTCGTCGGCGATGTTCACGTTCCACTTGCCGGTGAAGTAACCGTCGGCGGGATTCGCCATTGCTCCGTTAGTCTTGGTATCATCATAGGTAACAGCACCTTTAAGTGATGTACAGTCCTGGAACATGTAGTTGGCGTTGATGATGTTCCATGTTTTGTTGCAAAAGATGGTGGTGAGATTTGTGCATTCGCGGAACATCGAAGTGGTAAAGGGGATTTTTGTGACATCAAAGCCATTGACATCAAGACTGGTGAGTTTCGCACAACCGAAGAACATGTTGTCCATGTTGGTTGTCTCACTGGTATTCAGGTTTTCAATGCCCTCAATCGTCTCCAATTCTGACATATTGCTGAACCAAGAATGAAGGCTTTTGGGTCGCGCCGTTGCGAATGCGGGTTTGAACACGACTTTCTTAACGTCTTTTACGCGACTTCTCCATCCAGGAACGTTCCAATCGGTGTCGGAAACTTGGTCGCCGGTCCACAAGGCAGTGACCATCTGTCCTTCATAGATGCTACCTAAGGAAGGGGCATAGTCATAGTCGAAGTAAAGCGTATGGTTGCCTTCACACCAGATGGCATTTGCCGTCGGACAGAAAAATTCCACACTCAGTGTAATGTCTTCGGGTGGCATGATGAACGAGTAAGTTCCGTCGCCATTGTCGGTGTAATAATAGTTGAATCCGCTTGAGTCGCCAGTGAGCGTGAAATTCTTCACGCGGTAGTTCGCATCGGGCGTCAAGGTGATTGTCACCAGTTCGTTGGTAAAGGGCGTGGCTTCGCTGAGGCCTACAGTTCCGTGTTCTATATTGCCCACCTTCAAAGTCCACTGCTTGGTGAAGTAACCTGTATCGGGATTCGCCAATGCGCCATTGATTCTTGCGCTATTGTAGGCAACGGCACCTTTGAGGTTGGTGCAGTCCAGGAACATGTCAGCCGAGACCATTGCTCTGATGTCCCATGTCTTGTCGCAATAGATGGTGGTGAGCGCCTCACAACCTTCAAACATGCTGCTGGTGTTGATGTTGCTCATGACATCAAAGGTGTTGAGGTCAAGGGTCTGGATCAACTTGCAGTTAGCAAACATGTGGCTCATGTTCACCGCCTGGCCGGTGCTCAGATACTCGAGGCCCACAATCTCACTCAGATTGTGCATATCTCGAAACCAATCGCATAAACTCTCAGGATGAACATAATAGAAGTCGTGTTTAAAAACGACCCTTGTGACATTGGATTTGTAATCACTCCATCCGGGCGCACCCGTGCCTGTATCGGTCACGGCATCGCCGCTCCACACAGCCGTCACCTCCTGGCCTTCATAGGTCTCGCCCACTTGATACTGATGGACGGGATTGGTGAAGTAGAGCGTTGAATTGCCGCTGCACCAAATGACTTGTGGCATAGCGGTAGCGAACCAAGCATCCACATAGACCTCGTGGGCAGGCATCGTGAATGTGTAGGTGCCGTTTCCGTTATCGGTGAAGGGAATCAACTCATTTCGGAGCTGGTCTTTCGCGACCAAAATGTCGAATAACGCATTACCCATATCGGGGACAGGGGTCAGTGTCACAGTCTGATTGGTGTAGGGGTTGTCGTCGCTTGCCACGATGGTACCATCGCCAATGGGGTTGAAGTTGATGGGCCAGCGTTTGGTAAAATAACCCGTTACAGGGTTTGCCATGGTGCTGGTGACATAGGGTTCGTAATTTCTGTGACTGACAGCACCCTTGAGTTTGTAGCAATTCCAGAAGATATATTGCTCTTCTTTAAACATCTCGCTCCAGTCGTTGTCGCAATATATGGTGATGAGGTTCTCACAACTTCCAAACATAGCCAACGCATGAGTCACTTTATGAAGGTCGAAAGAATTGACATCGAGCGTGGTGAGCGACTTGCAGTTGAAGAACATGTCAACCGTCCTCGTCACCTGACTGGTGTTGAGATACTCAAGATGTTCAACTGAAGTAAGGTATCGGAATTCTTCGAACCAAGATTCTGTGGTGACTGGTCTTACTTCGCTGAACGAAGGGTCAAAACAAACTGTATGGACACTGTTTCGCACCTCATACCACATCGGCAACCCATAACCGTCGGGAATGGCATTAGTGACAGAAACACCGCTCCACACGCTGGTAACGGTCTGCCCTTCGTAAGTGTCGCCAGCGGCATACACCGTCTCGTCATTGGTGAAATAAAGGGTATTATAGCCTTCACACCAAATTGCCTGCGGCGTCTTTTCGGCCATCGCGCTCGACACAGCCCATAAGAGTATGCCGAGGATGAACAAAATTCGTTTCATCGTCTTTAATAATATTATAGAGTTATTAATCTTGTTTTAAGGTGCAAAGATAACTTTTTTTCTCTCTGTAACTCAACATTATTTTATGAAAAAAAAACCACTTCGATTCTGAAAGTGGCCTTTCATGAGACTATCTCCTACGGGTAAAAATAGTTCAATTTGCTGCAATGCGGAGCAAATCACTTCTTCCATGCGCCGACCACTTCGCCTATGTACATGGTGTGGAAGCCGGCGGGGAAGTGGGCGTACATGTTTCGGGGCACCTCGTCCCTGAAATACTGCGGGTCGAACGGCGCGGCATACATCGTGCGGCACTCAATCACCATGTCGGCCTCGATATAGTATGGTGTGCCGTTCTGGGTGTAGGCCGTGTGCAGGTTGAGGGCTTTCGCCTTGTCGCCGTCGCGTCCACTTTTCGTGCCCATGTATTCCAAGATTTCCTCTTTGCGGTCGGTGAAAGCCATCACGGTGAAATACTGCGCGTTGTCCATGAATTGCTTGGTGTAACGCTTCTCAGCGACATAGACCGTGACGGCAGTCTTGCGCCACAAAGTGCCGATGCCGCCCCAGCCAATGGTCATGGCGTTGTTCTGCTGCTCGTTGCCTGCCGCCAACAGCAATGCATGCCTAAACCAGTTGAATCCATTCTCGGCGAAGTCTTGCTCAATGGCCATCGCCTTGAATCCGTGTTCGGTCTGCGCCGACATGGTCGCCGGGGCAAGCGCAATCAGCGCAATCATCATCGCTTGAATCAATCGTTTCATCTTAAATATTTTTTTTGTGTATGTATGTGCTCGTTCAGTCTCCATCGATTTCCCCAAATTGCAGATTTAGTCCCTCTGTCTTTTGTGGTTGCGTAATACGGTAATGACTTCTTCTTTCATGTATGGAATGTCAATCACGTAGGGGCGGTCATAGTCGGGATGAAACACGGCAAGACGAGATTGTGACACGCTGATGCCGTAGTTTTTTTCGAGGATATAACGGTAAATGCTTACTTGTAGAGCATAGTGCCAATAGGTTGTGTCGGGCACGTGCGCAATCGGATACAATGCTCCCTTGGACCATCGGCTGACCTTTTCAGGCACATCCTGAACGATGATTTTGTTGCTTCGTTTCCAGTCGTAAATTGTGAAGACGCCGTCTTTGTAATTCAAAAAATCGAGTGTGCCAGCCACACAATAATCTTCATCATAAATTGCCCATTCTGTTCTATATGGGCTCAATTCATATTGCTGAGCGAATTGGCAGAATAGTTGATAAGTACTGTCCATAGTGTTGGGCAACCCCATATAATAACGCTCGATTTTCTCGTGCATTTGTGTGCCAAGATTGCGCGCCTCTTCTCCCTTGTGTTCCCACATGGCTTTAAGGGCTTCGGGGGTCATGCCCATACTGGGGGCTTTTCTTGCTGCCCAATAATCGGCATCAAACTGCTCGAAGCACTCTTCGACAATGGTGGTAACCGACTTGAACACCTCACCATGATAGGAATAGGTGTGACTTTCACTTTCAAACTTGATTTGCGAGTCTCTGGAATGTCGATTTATTTCGTTGTAATTCATGGTTATTCTGATAGTTCTTTAGACATATAGCATCAATTTCGGCTCCACCATCCTTGCGATGATGGGATGCGTTCAGTCCTGTTGTGGGGTGGGGATGCCGTCGCGGTGGAGCAGGGCGGTGATGTGCGGTTCGCGACCTCGGAAGGCGCGGTAGAGTGCGGCAGGCTCGGCGGTGCCGCCGCGCGCAAGGATACAATCACGGAACGATTGTGCCGTGGCGCGATTGAAGATGCCCTCTTCCTTGAATCGCTCAAAGGCGTCGGCGTCGAGCACCTCGGCCCACTTGTAGCCATAGTAGCCGGAGGCATATCCACCCGCGAAGATGTGGGTGAAATGTGGTGAAGTGAGGCAACCATCGACGGGTGCAAAGATGCTCACCGACTGTTGTGCCGCATGTTCAAACTCTGCCACGTCGCCATCGAATGGCGATGTGAGGGTGTGCCACGCCATGTCGAGGTAGCCAAAGCCCAACTGGCGCAAGCAGGCATATCCGGCGCCAAATTGCGAGGCCGCTATTACTTTGTCGATGAGCGATTGCGGAATTCTCTCGCCCGTGACGTAATGGCGCGCAAAACTGTCCAGGAAGGCTCGCTCGGTGACAAAGTTCTCGTGGAACTGCGAGGGCAACTCCACAAAGTCACGATAGACATTGGTGCCCGAGAGCGACATGTAACGACAACGAGAGAGCAGGCTGTGCAGCGCGTGTCCGAACTCATGCACAAAGGTGCGCACTTCGCCCAGGGTGAGCAGCGACGGCTTTGTGGCAGTGGGACGCGTGAAGTTCATGGTGAGCGTGACGATGGGGCGCTCGTCGTGACCCGAGGCGTCGATGCGTTGCTCGGCAAAGTTGGTCATCCATGCTCCGCTCTGTTTGGTGTCGCGCGGGAAGAAATCGGTGTAGAGCGTGCCTTGCAACGAGCCATCGGCATCGAGCACGCGATACACCCGCACATTGTCGTCGAACACTGGCGCATCTTCTATGGGCTCAAATTGCAGTCCGTAGAGGCGTGTGGCAAGTCCAAACACACCCTCGGCGACGCGGCTCAACTCAAAGTAGGGGCGCAACTCCTCGTCGGTGTAACTGAACAGCGAGTCCTTGAGTTTGTTGCCGTAGTAGGTGTAGTCCCAGGGCATGAGCGTGATGTCGTGCCCTTCATATTCTGCGGCAAAGTGCTGCAACTGTTCCATCTCTCGCCTCATGGCGGGCGTGTAGGCGTCGCGCAACTGGTCGAGCAGTCCATACACCCCTTGTGTCGTTCCCGCCATGGTGCGCTCGAGGCGATAGTGCGCAAAACTTTCGTGGCCCAGCAGTTGAGCCATCTCTAAACGCAAGTTGGCAATTTCGGCCACAAGAGGTCGATTGTCGAAGTCGCCCTGGATGGCTTTGCTGTTTTGCGCGCGATAGAGGCGTTCGCGCAAGTCGCGACGCGTGGCATATTTCATAAATGCCAGGTAACTGGGCGCATGCAGCGTGATGAGGA
>CACWKM010000114.1:6007-9445 GCA_902761475.1 uncultured Bacteroidales bacterium | reverse complement strand
CAAGATCTGGTTGAAGTGACGCCCACCGAGTTGGCCGTGGCCGATGTGACCGTTGAGAACCAGAACATCTACGCCATCATCAAGGGCGCGACCATCGGCGACGTGGACGGCAAGAACTTCACAATCTCTGACGGCGAGAACAGCGTGGCGGCGTTCAACAAGTTCGGCATCGCCATGCCCGAAGAGATTGAGGACAAGACCTTCGACATCACTGGTGTGGTGACCGTCTACAACAACGCCGTGCAGTTCCAGCCCGCCTCGATTGTCGAGAGTGGCGACGAACCTACTCCTGTGGAGCTCGAGATTTCCGACCTGGGCGACCTGTATGACCTTG
Organism: uncultured Bacteroidales bacterium; assembly: GCA_902761475.1. Classification (GTDB taxonomy): domain Bacteria; phylum Bacteroidota; class Bacteroidia; order Bacteroidales; family Muribaculaceae; genus Sodaliphilus. The sequence goes on along the minus strand of CACWKM010000114.1, from coordinate 9,111 downwards.
AAGACGGCGTCGAGTTCACTTTCGTGGGCGAGAATACCTATGTGAACTATCAGAATGGCCAGTACCTCTACCTGTTGCAAGACATCTATGACGAGGACGATGACTACGACCACAGTTCGGCCGCTCTCATCTTTGGCAAAATCAATGGCGGCGAGAAGGAATATGAGATTGGCCACATGATCAACCCGGGATGGAAGGGCAAAAAGACCTCCTACAAGGGCTTGGTTGAAATCGTTGATGCCACTGGCCTGAACGATGGCGAGGAGTTTGTTAACGATGTGGAATACAACACCGCAGCGTTCGACAACACTGGCGACATCGACGTCTTGAAGTATTTTGCCGATGAGGAGCAGAACTACAAGATGATGTTCGAAGGTGTGACCATCAGCGATGTGGACGATAAGGGCAACTTCAACATCAACCAGAAGAGCCGCTACGTCGTTGAGGAGGTTGATCCCGAAACTGGCGAGACAGAACTGTACTATGCCTATGATGAGGAGGCTGACGACTATCTCTATAGAGATGCTACGCTCTACTGCTACAACCGCTGGAAGATTGAGGTGCCCACCCGACTCGACAAACTCTACACCGTGACTGGTATGATGGCCATGTTCAATGGCGAGTTGCAGATGTATCCCATCTCGATTGAACGCCAGAGCAACACGCTGGAGGATGCTATCTACTATGGTGGCCAGCAGTTTATTTCCGACGACCTCTATGTGGTGTTTGCCGACGACGATAGCCAGACGGTCTTTGTCACCGACAACCTCTATGATCCCGAGCGCTACAACGGTTGGTTCCCGAAGTACCCCAGTTGGGTGGCCCTGGATTGCAGCGAAAATCCCGATTTCTACGAGACGATTCTCTATGCCGACGCTATCAATGGTGTTGAGGGCGAGTTCACCGATTTGGTCAACCCGACCTTGAAACTCAGCGAAATGCCCGTTGTGGTCGAGGAGCCCGAGTTTGGCCCCGAAGACATCATCCTCTTCAATTATGACCTCAAGCAGACCGAGGATAATCCTTATGGCTTGCAGGGTGCTATGGGCAACGAGATTGCTTATGTGATGGGTACCTACAAGAAGAACGCCGCTGGTCAGCCTCAACTCATCAACTGCCTCGAGGAGCCGCTCCCCGCAGTGGATGTTGACTTCGGCTTCTTCAAGGGCGAGCCCTGGGAAGAGGGCTGTGGCTACACCACGATAGGCGTGATTACCCTCAAGGAAGCGTGGGACAGCGATGACGAAGGCGAATTTGCTCCTGTCAAGAAGGTGGCAGCCAGGAATGCTCGCGTTGCTAAGGGCACCGTTACGCCCAAGCAGGCAAAGGCCATGAGCCACAACCGCAAGGCTCGTCGCGTGGGTGCTTACGACGACAACTACTACGAGAACTTGGTGGTTTGCCCCATCGATGGCATGGTGACCGCAGTGAAGACTGTCGAGACTGGCAAGCAGGTGGCTAAGGTTGAGTACATCAACGCTTTGGGCCAGAAGTCCAACCGCGCATTCGACGGCATGAACATCGTTGTGACGAAGTACACCGATGGCACCACCAGCACTGTGAAGGTGGTGAAGTAATATCACAAGAGATTACATCGAATTTTCCATGGGGGGCGTGCGCGAGCACGCCCCTCTGTTTTCTAGAGGCTCTAGAAGTTCTAGAGGTTCTAGATTTTCTAGAGTCACTAGAGAAAAATTTGCGTGTGCGCTCGGCTTGCAGTAACTTTGTCGGTACTTTTGTGTGACGCTATGAATATTCAAGAACTTTATGCTTTTTATCGCGAGCATCCGGTGGTGACCACCGATAGCCGCGACTGCCCGGAGGGCAGTATTTTCATTGCCCTGAAGGGCGAGAATTTCGATGGTAACGCCTTTGCCCTGAAGGCCCTTGAACAGGGCTGCTCGCTGGCTGTGGTGAGCGACAAGGCCGTGGCCAACGAGTGGGAACAGCATCCGCTCGATGGCAAGCAGTTGATGCTTGTCGACGACACACTGCAGACTTTCAAGGACCTGGCCCGTGAGCACCGTCGTCAGTTCGCCATCCCCGTGGTGGGCATTACGGGCACCAACGGCAAGACGACGACCAAGGAACTGGTGCGCGCCGTGTTGTCGCAGCGCTACCGTGTGATGGCCACCGAGGGCAACTATAATAACGATGTGGGCGTGCCCAAGACGCTGCTGCGCCTGAGCGCCGAGCACGACATCGCCGTGGTGGAGATGGGTGCGAGCCATCCGGGCGACATCGCCACGCTGGCGGCAACCGCCGAGCCCACGTGCGGCCTCATCACCAATGTGGGTAAGGCCCACCTGCAGGGCTTCGGCTCGCTGCAGGGTGTGGTGGCTACCAAGGGCGAACTCTACGACTTCCTGTCGACGCGCCCTGGCGGCCTCATCTTCGTCAACGGCGACAACGAGTTGCTCACTGGCATTTTGCCCGCCGGCATCGCCACCGAGCGCTACACGCAGCACGAGGCTGCCGCGGGGTGGAACGTGTGCGGCGAGGTGGTGGCTTGCGACCCCTTCTTGCGACTGCGGTGGCGCGCCGCCGATGGCCCTTGGCATCAGGTGAACACCCATCTCATAGGCAGTTACAACCTCGACAATGCGCTGGCTGCCGTCACCGTGGGTCTGCACTTCGGCGTGACGCCGGAACTCATCGTGCAGGCCATCGAGAACTATGTGCCGTCGAACAACCGTTCGCAACTCGTGAACACGTCGCGCAACCGCCTCGTCGTGGACGCCTACAACGCCAATCCCACCTCGATGGCCGCCGCGCTCGAGAATTTTGAGTTGATGCAGGTAGAAAACAAGATGGCGATACTGGGCGAGATGCGCGAACTGGGCTCGAGCAGCGCCGAGGAGCATCGGCGCGTGGTGGACAACCTGGGGCGCTGCCACTTCGACGTGGTGTGGCTTGTGGGCAAGGAATTTGCCGCCATCGACTGCCCCTATCGCAAGTTTGACTCGGTCGACGAGGTGAAGGAGGCTATTGCCGCCGAGGGCCTTTCGGGCTACACCATCCTCATCAAGGGGTCTAACGGCACCCGCCTGTACCAACTCCCCGACTTGCTGTGACACGGCGGGGCGAAATGAGCGTTTTTTGGT
>CACWKM010000114.1:0-5983 GCA_902761475.1 uncultured Bacteroidales bacterium | reverse complement strand
TTTGGTCGTTGCATAGTGCGTTGCGCCCAAAAATGGGAGTTTTGGGCCAAAATGCTTTGGTGGGTGCGAAAAAAAACGTACCTTTGCGTGTTTATTTGGCTAAAAGCCACTTGTGACGAACAAAAAACAATTTAAATAACTGATAAACTGATAAATGGCAACATTAGAGAAAATCAGGCAACGGAAGAAAATCCTTGCCATCGTCATTGGCGCCGCTCTGCTGGCCTTCATCATTGAGGTGGGTATCGAGGCCCTGGGTCGCCAGGCAAGCAACAGCACCGCCGCCAAAGTGGGTAGTGAGAAGATTGACATTATGACGTTCCAAAAGCGTGTGGAGAAGGAAAGCGCCGCTGAACAGCGCCGCGACCCCAACGCTAAGACCGACCCCGCTCTGCGTCAGCAACAGGTGCTCGATGAGATGATCAACGAGAAACTCATGGAGAATGAGTATGATGAGGTTGGCATCTTTGTGAGCGACAATGAGATTAGCCAACTCATGATTGGCGACAAGCCCGCACAAGCCGCTGTGCAGTTTGCTCAGCAGGGTGGTTTTGAGTCGCCGGCACAGGTCTATGACCTGCTCAACAATCCGTCGAAATATCAGGTGCAGCCCGAGCAACTCGTGGACCTGCGCAACAGTTGGGAGGAACTCCAAAAGCAAATCACCGACCAGTTGCGTTTCACCAAGTTGCAAGCATTGGTGGCTGGCTCGTTGCAGGCCAACGACCTGGACCGCGAGCAGATGGCCGAGGACGAGGCACTCACCACCGTCATCAACTTTGTCAAGAAGGACGTGACCACGTTGCCCGACGACAAGTTTGAGCCTACCGACGAGGAGGTGAAGGCCGAGTGGACTCGCCTGAAGCCCATGTTCAAACTCGACGAGAAGGCCCGTCGCGTGCACTACATCGCCCTGAACATCACGCCCAGTCCCGACGACGTGCGTGCTGCCGACAAGGTGGTGGAGAACGCTTTTGCCGCCCTGCAGAAGGGTCGCGGCATCGACTCGGTGCGCGTGCTTGGCACGGTGGGCATCGACACTGCTGTGATGGCACTCGACAAGGTGCCCGCACAGGTCAAGGACTTCGTGGCTTCGGCTGCCGTGGGCGAGTGCAAGCGCATGGACCCCGTCAACAATAAGTACAACATGTACAAACTCATCAACAAGTTTGCAAGCGTTGACTCGGTGAACATCAACTTCGTGGTGGTTCCCGGCAGCAAGGCCGTGCAAGACTCTGCCCTGGCCCAACTCAATGCTGGCAAGCCTGTGGAAGAACTTGAGAAGAGCGTCAAGGGCTTGCAGTCGCAAATGGATTTGTGGCAGCAGATAGCCGCCGCTCCCGACTCGACCAAGGCAAAGATTACGAACGCCGGTTCTAACTATGTGGTGCTGTTCTCCAGCCCCGAGGGCGCTCAAATCATCAAGGTGAACGAAATCAAGCCCGCCAAGACGTTCTACACGCTCGCTACGGTGAACTATGAGGCTTATGCAAGCACCAAGACCATCGACGAGCAGCGCTCCAAGTTGCAGGACTTCTTGAATAAGAACAAGCGCGCGAGTGAGTTTGCCGAAAACGCTGCCAAGGCAGGTTTCCAGGCTATCGAGACCACGCTGAGCGAGAGCACGCCGCAACTGGGCATGAATCCCTACACTGGCACTGGTATTCGCGACACCCGCAAGGCCATCAAGTGGGCGTTTGACAACAAGGAGGGTGCTGTGTCGCCCATCTTCAGCGACAACAACGACATGCTTGTGGCGCTGGCCATCGACGCACAGTATGAGGGCGACTACATGCCGTTCAACCATCCTCAGGTGCGCAAGATGATTGACGCTCGCATCATCGCCAACAAGAAGGTTGCCGAACTCATGAAGCAGTATGATGGCAAGGCCAAGGATTTGGCTGGCTATGCTGCCGCTATGGGCGTGAGCGTGGATACCACGCAAGTGGTGTTCGCCTCCGACGTGGCTGCCAAGTTGGAGAATGAGCCCGCACTCGTGGGCCGCGTGGCTGCCATGAAGCCCGGACAGTTCAGCGGACTGTGGAAGGGTGAGAATGGCGTCTATGCATTCCAGGTGGTAAAGCAAGACAAGGAGAAGCGCGAGGTGACCAAGGAAGAACTCAACAACCGCTTTGCACAAACGCGCGGAGCAGGTCTCCTGAGCAACCCCCGCATGCTCTACAGCATCTTGGGCAAGAGCACCAAGGTGAAGAAGAGCCTCATCAACTTCTATTGATGAAGTGGCACAAAGGATTTCCTATAAGAAATAAATATACATATTGAGTTATTTTTGCCAGAGGCGGCTGCGTCGTGATGACGTGGCCGCCTCTTTTTGTTGACCATGCCGCAACCCCCCTATTGTTTTGAGTGGCATTACATGGCGAGACGGAAAAAAATTTGCTGTTATCGCAAAATTGGTATAACTTTGTTAGTTGAAATCGTATCGTATAAAAATCTTTACTCATCTATAAAATAATGGCAGAGGAAAAGAATCAACCCCAAGAAGTTCGTCCCGGCATTTCGGCCGAGAAACTTAAGGCCTTGCAAGTGGCCATGGATAAGATTGACAAGACTTATGGCCGTGGTTCAATTATGAAACTTGGCGACGACCATATTGAGAATATTGGCGTCATCCCCACTGGTTCGATAGGCTTGAACCATGCCCTGGGCGTGGGTGGCTATCCCCGTGGCCGCATTGTGGAGATTTATGGACCTGAGTCGAGCGGTAAGACCACGCTGGCCATTCACGCTGTGGCCGAGGCGCAGAAGATGGGTGGCATCGCCGCTATCATTGACGCCGAGCACGCCTTCGACCGTTTCTATGCCGAGGCGCTTGGCGTGGACGTGAACAATCTGTGGATTTCGCAGCCCGACAATGGCGAGCAGGCGCTGGAGATTGCTGACCAGTTGATACGCAGTAGCGCCATCGACGTGATTGTCATCGACTCGGTGGCCGCGCTCACCCCCAAGGCCGAAATCGACGGCGAGATGGGCGACAGCAAGATGGGTTTGCAGGCGCGACTCATGTCGCAGGCGCTGCGCAAACTCACCGCCACCATCGCCAAGACCAACACTTGCTGCATCTTCATCAACCAGTTGCGTGAGAAATTGGGCGTGATGTTCGGCAATCCCGAGACCACCACTGGCGGCAACGCGTTGAAGTTCTACTCCAGCGTGCGCCTCGACATCCGTCGCATCGGTCAAATCAAGGACGGCGAGCGTGTGCTGGGCAACCAGACCCGCGTGAAGGTGGTGAAGAACAAGGTGGCTCCCCCGTTCCGCAAAGCCGAGTTTGAAATCCTCTTTGGCGAGGGCATCAGCCACACGGGCGAAATCGTCGACCTGGGCGTGGAAACTGGCGTGATTGCCAAGAGCGGCTCGTGGTTCTCCTATGGCGACACGCGCCTGGGACAAGGTCGCGACAAGGTAAAGCAAATCATCGACGACAACCCCGAACTAGCCGAGGAACTCGAGGCAGCCATCATGGCGGCGCTCGACGGCCAGAAGCTATAACGCGTCGCCCGCAGGCGACAGCCATTCACAAATCGAGTGGGCGCATCGACAGGATGTCGGCGCGCCCACTCGTTGTGTTGTGCTGTGGCGTCAGTTGCCAGCCACGATGCGGCAAATCTCCACGATGGTGCGCATGGCGGCTTCCATCGAAGGGATGGGCACATACTCAAAGCGTCCGTGCATGTTCATGCCGCCAGCGAAGATGTTGGGGCAGGGCAGTCCCTTGAACGAGAGTTGCGCTCCGTCGGTGCCGCCGCGAATGGGTTGCACTTTGGGCACCACGCCGGCGCGCTCCATGGCCTGCTTGGCGATGTCGATGACATGCATCACCGGCTCAATTTTCTCGCGCATGTTGTAGTATTGGTCCTTGATTTCGGCCTTGGCGCAGCCCGGGAACTCGCAATTCACCTTGTGGCACAAGTGCTCGATTTCGCGCTTGCGGCTCTCAAAGCGTGCGCGGTCGTGGTCGCGCAAGATGTAGGTGAGCGTGGTACATTCCACGTTGCCCTCCATGCCCACGAGGTGATAGAATCCCTCATAGCCCTCGGTGTGCTCCGGCGTTTCCCATCGTGGCAGCATCACAGCAAATTGCATGGCCACGCGCATGGAGTTGAGCATCTTGTGCTTGGCGGCACCGGGGTGCACGTTGAGGCCCTTGAAAGTGATGCGTGCGCTCGCCGCGTTGAAGTTTTCATATTCCAGTTCGCCAATGGCTCCGCCGTCCATGGTGTATGCCCAGTCGGCGCCAAATTTCTCCACGTCGAAGTGATGCGCGCCCAGTCCAATCTCCTCGTCGGGATTGAATCCGATGCGAATGTCGCCGTGCTTCACCTCGGGGTGTTGCTGCAGCCATTCCACGGCGGCGAGAATCTCGGCGATACCAGCCTTGTCGTCGGCACCGAGCAGCGTAGTGCCGTCGGTGACGATGAGTTGCTGGCCCACATAGTCGTTAAGTTCCGGGAACTGTTGCGGGTCGAGGACGATGCCTTGCTCCTCGTTGAGCACGATGGTGCCTCCCTGGTAGTCGACGATGCGCGGTTTCACGTCGCGGCCGCTCATGTCGGGGGCGGTGTCCATGTGGGCGATGAAGCCGATGGTGGGCACCTGCTTGTCGTCGCAGTTGCTCGGCAGCGTGGCAAAGAGGTAGCCGTTGTCGTCGAGCGAGATGTCGCTCAGCCCCATGGCGTGCAGTTCTTGCTCGAGCACGCGGGCAAATGCCATCTGGCCCGGAGTGGACGGAGTGAGGTTAGTCAGTTCGTCGCTCTGCGTGTCATACTTCACGTAGTTGATAAAGCGATTGATGAGTGATGTCATAGTCAATAAGGTTTTATTTATGTGATTTTTCGGTTTGCTGGTGCAAAGTTAGTGCAAATCGAGCGCAAAACATCAAGTCGGCTTGAATGTTTTGCCGAGATGCGGCCTAATTTCGCCATTTCTTTGGCAAAGTTAGTGCAAGCGCTGTGCAAACGCAAATTTATTTGCAGTTTGCGCACCATGGAGCGGCAAGTTCACAAGTTTGTGGTCCACAAGTTTGTGAACTTGTTTTTTAATTTGTATCTTTGCGGTGGTAATACTAACGATGAGGGGCTTATGGTGAGAAAACCTTTTGTATATGGCACTTCGGTTGATGACGAACATTTCACCGACCGTGTAAAGGAAACAAAACGTCTTAAGTTGGATTTTGAGCATGGCATCAACACCATCATCATTTCGCCGCGTCGCATGGGCAAGACGTCTTTGGTAAGGCGAGTAATGCGCCAGATTACCGACGAACAAATAAAGGTTGTCTTCATGGATGTGTATGATTGCCGCACCGAGTATGACTTTTATAATCGTTTTGCCACCAGTGTGATACGCGATACGGCGAGTAGACTTGACAGGGCTATGGACTACGTGAAGGAGTTTCTCGTGCGGCTGGTTCCTAAGGTGTCGTTCTCGCCAAAGGCAAATACCGAGTTTAGCCTTTCGTTGGGCATTACCCCCGAGAGTTATACTCCCGAAGAAATACTAAATCTGCCAGAGGAGATTGCGCAGTCTAAGGGTGTTCATGTGATTGTGTGTATAGATGAGTTCCAGCAGATTGGCGACTTCCCCGATTCGCTCTCGGTGCAAAAACGCATGCGCGGTGTGTGGCAGCATCAGCGCAATGTGTCCTATTGCCTGTTTGGCAGCAAGCGTCACTTAATGGCCAAGTTGTTCCAGTCGGCAAATATGCCATTCTTTCATTTCGGCGAGATGATGTTTTTGCAGCCCATTCCTGTCGAAGACTGGGTGCCCTATGTGCAGGAGCGTTTTCAAGGTGAGGGGAAGTCGATCAGCGAGGAAATGGTGAGACGCATCTGTCTGACCGTGAGATGCCAGTCGTCCTATGTGCAGCAACTGAGTTGGAATGTTTTGGCCAATACCGAAGATGTTGTTGGCGACAAGCAGGTTGATATGGGTGTTGAAGAACTGATTATTCAGTGCTCAT
>CACWKM010000113.1 GCA_902761475.1 uncultured Bacteroidales bacterium | reverse complement strand
CCACCATGTTCTTGCCCTTCTTGGGACGTGTGATGGTGGGATTGGCAGCCATGAGGTCTTCTTGCGTGATGTCATAGCGGCGTGCAATGGTATAGAACGACTCGCTGTCGCCGGGCTTGTAGAGGATGAACTTGTAAGTGTTGCGCTCCATGGCAAATGGCAACGCACTGCCTGGCGACACCTTCACCGTTTGGCCCGGGACGTAGCCCTCGGGACGAATGCGAGGATTGAGGCTCAGCAGGCCCTCAACGGTCATGCCGTGCTGCTTGGCCACGGTGTAGAGGTTGTCACCATCGGCCAGCGTGTAGGAGTGCGTGCCTTTGCTCGACGACGGAATGGAGATGGAGCGCTGTCCAAATGCGTTTTGCACTTGTTGCTCAGCACTCACATGCGTCGCGCTTTGTAGCGAAACGACGGGCATGAACACATGCAGCCGCTTCTCCACGCCGTTGGCTAGCCAAGGGTTCATCTCGACAAGGTCATCGGTGTCGACGCCAAACTTCTCGGCCACGGCAGGCAGTTTGTCGCGGCTTTGCAGTTCGTAGTAGTTGAAATCCATGCCGCCAATGGTGGTCGTCGGCAGGTTCGTTTGAGCCACGGCCCACAAGCAGCAAGCCCATAAGGTGGCAAACGCTAATATTCTCGCGTGTTTCATAACTGTCAATCTTGCATTAACCTCGCAAAATTACAAAAAAAATTGATACCCACAAAGATGGTGGGACAGGTTCAATGTTTGCGCCCAATGAGCAGGACATGCTGCCCCGTGGCGAGCGTGGTGCCAAAGATGTAGCAGTCGCCGCCATCGCCCAAGTGTAAACGCTTGGCGAGTTGGGGTGCGCTCATGGGGAAATTGCGCACGGCGACGTTGGCCCGTTGCATCCCGTTCAATTGCTTTTTGACATCCTGTTTGCTCAGTGTGCAGCACCCTGTGAGCACAAATTTGCGCCCCGGAAAGGCGGGGTGCCATTCGTTGGCCACGAAGAGATGGCTGTCGCGCGCCACTTGGGCGGCGTTGAATCGCGCTGCCAGCAAGTCGAAGCATCCGGCCTTCATCACTGTGGCGTGGGGCTCGTAGAGGTAGGTGGGCGTCGTCGAGCCGAGGTCGCCGTGCCACAATGGCGACGGCGGCACGCCCTCGTGGAGGTCGTAGGCAAAGACGCCCTCGTCGTTCACGCAATGCATCTGCACCGAATCGTTGCCGTTGCCTTCCATCACCAGCAGCAGTTCCTTGCACTCGGCGTCGGTGCCCACCAGGTGTATTTGTCTCACGCAAGGCAACTCGTCGAGCGCCTTGTGCCAGTCGAGCATGGGGGAGAGTTTGACGATGACACGTTGCGCCTTTTCGAGTAGCAACGGGGCCAAGGCGGTCACATCGGGCTCGCATTGCTGCAATGCCACCACGCGGGCGCCGTGCGTGTCGCGTCGCGACGGGTCGAGGAAGATGGTGCCAGTGGGCGGCATGGCGCTTAGATGCTCCACGCCGTCGCCGTTCACCACCTGCACATTTGTCAGCCCCAAGACCTCAAAGTTGTGTGCCGCAATGCGGCATAACTCGGGTTGACGTTCCACATAGGTCGCTTTGCGGCAGTTTTTCGCCATGAAGGAAAAATCGACCCCCAGTCCTCCCGTGAGGTCAACTAACTCGTCGCCCACCACCAGTGTGGCTTTGTGACGTGCCGTGGCTTCGCTCGAACACTGTTCCAACGCGAGGTGTGGGCCGTAAACGATGTCGTCGCGCGTGGCCCACGAGGGCAGTTTTGAGTATGCCGTTTGCCACCCGGCAATCTGGTTGAGCATGAACGTGCGGTCGATGGCTTTGTCGCCCGCGAGACGCAAGGCGAGTTGCCTCACGTCGTCGCGGCGATGAGCGGCGAAAAATGCCGTCATGGCACTGGCATCGCCTAAGCCATATTGCTCAATGAAGCGTTTCAACTGATGGCGGCAAGAAGTTCGTTGAGAGCCTGCTCGTGATGTCCTGGCATGACGATGTGGTGGTTGCCGATGGGGCAGGTGAGGAAGTAATTGACCTTCGCGGGTTCGTCGAGGCGGATGACTTGCTGCGTGCGACACAGGTCGGCCTTCGCCTGGTTTCGCACGAGCGTGCCCTGAGCCACATAGTGGCGCGACAAGTCGCCGCTCACCTTGAAAAGGGTGACGGGGCCCTCGGTCATGTAGCCGCGGATGCCCACGCCGATGCCCGACTCGTAATGCGTGTCGAGTTCGATACGGTTCACCATGTTGAGCGGAATGGTGCAGTGCGCCATGAGTATAGTGCCTGTTTCGGGGTCGATGGTGGCAGGATTGGACTGGAAACCGGTGAATCCGGTGAGCGCTTGCGAAATGGCCATCGACAACATGGCCGGAACATCTCCCTCACAGCCAGCCACAATGCCCTCGCCATTGAGACGTGCCAGCGCGAGGCATCCGGTGTTGCGCACGGCGGTGAGCAGGTCGAAGCAGCGCAGCGTGAGTCCCGACAGGTTCTCGTCGGCCACGATGCGGCGCAGTGCCTCGTAGATGCGTTGGGCACCAGCGAGCGAGGCTTTGATGACCGGGGTGGGGGCCAACTCCATCATGTCGGCGGGTTGTGTCGACGGCAGTGTGGACATGGTGTCGAGCAAGCGCTGCATCTCAATGTTGACGAGTTCAACACCCAAGCGCGATGCCACGGCTTGCGGTGCCACTTGGCTCGAGATGAGCCAGTCGGAGGGTTGCCCGATGATGCCCAATCGTGTGCCACGCAACCGGCGCAGCGCCATGTTCACGCGCAGAAGTCGTTCCACGCGTTCCATGATGTATTTCGGTTCGCCGTGAATGATTTCGCCCTTGATGCCTCGCTGGTTGAGGTAAGAAAGAATCTCGCACGAAGCGGCGAGCGAGTTGCTCTTGCCCGAGGTGAGCAGATAGATGGGCGCGCTGGAGCGCTCCTGCAGGCGTGGCAACAAGCGTTCAAACACCCCCTCGGTGCCGCCGGTGCGCACATAAATCAGGTCGAGCGCATGGTCGCCATAGGTGGAGTAATCGTCGCCCACGAGGGCGTCGTTAAGATGCACGCTGTCAAGAAATTCGCGGGTGGTCGCCGCCACGGCTGCGGCGTCGTGGAGTTGCGATGTCAAGGTGTGGATGGCTATGTCCATAGTGTTAGGTCGGTTGTAGTATGGTATTTTGTGCAAATTTACAAAGAAATCGGCATAACGGCAACAGTCGGGCTATGGTTAAAAATAGCGGGCAATCGCTTCGACAGCAATCGCCCGCCATATTGTCTCAATCGATTGAGATTAGAGGCCTATTTTCTTTGCAATCTTTGCAGGAACGGCATCCTTGTGGAGATAGATGTTCATGGTCTTGGCCAGGAAGTAGGCTTCGCTCACATAGAAAAAGCCGTGGTAGAGTTGGTTGGTGTCCCAACTGTTCTGCACCTTGAAGTAGCGGTTGCCCTTCTGGTCCACAGCCTTGCCCACGATGACCATGCCGTGGTCGTCGGTGGTCTCTTTGTTGTCAAACATCTGCTGGCGGAGTTCTTGTGTCACCACTTGCTCCTCGACCGGGCCCTTGATGTCCCATTTCTCCTCCTCACGGTCCTTGTCGCTGAGTTGCGTCCAGCGCTCCAAATCGCTGCCTTCGAGGTCGGGCACGTCTTTCTCGACGGGCAGCACGGCATATCCCTTGCGCCACTTCATGCCCGGCTCGCTCACGTCGGCGCCCCAAGCGATGGTGTAGCCCTTGTCGATGGCGTTGTTGGTGATTTCGAGCAACTCGTTGAGCGGCACGTTCTCAAATGAGCCCCAGAGCCAGTTGTCGGCCACCTCGAGCACAAAGGGTTTGTAGAACGGATGGTGGGTGAACGAAGTGATGGCCACATAGTCATTCAGGTCGATAGGCAGCGAGGCAGCATAACTTTGCGGGGTGTAGGTCTTGCCCTCATAGGTGAACGTCTCGGGGAGTTTGCCCATATAGGCGTCGAGAATGCCCTTGAAGCCCTCAATCCATGCGGGGGTGAGTTTCTTGAGTTTGCGCTCGTTGATAACGCCCACATAACCCTTGAGGTTGCTGGTGAGTTCGCTGGTGTTGAACTTCTTGTAGCCAGGCATGAAGCCGGTGTACACCTCGTGGGGGACCATGCCATAGGTAGCCCACACATAGGGCACATCGTGGGCGGCGCCACCCTCGGCGAAGTTGATTTCGCCATCCATGCGGATATATTTCATGGCCTTGTCGAGATAGCAGTGGCTCACGACAAATCCCTCGCTCAGGTGGACCTCCTTGCCGGTCTTGCGCAGAATCTCATTCTCAAAGAAGGTGTTGGTCGAGTAGCACCAGCAAGTGCCCGAGCGATCTTGGTCCTTGACGGGGGTGCTCTTAATCACTTTGAGGTCGGTGAAGGTGAAGCCTGTGCTGTCGGGCACAATCACCTTGGGGTCCGCGGCCATCACGTTGAGGGCCAGGACACTGGTGAGCAGAGCAACAAATAATGACTTTTTCATGTTCCTTTTTGTTTAATTGTTTTGTTGATGTTTATTGTAATGAGTGAATGTTGTCGTCTTGGTTGTTGAGCACCACCACGCACTGTCCGTCATGATAGTCGATGGTGACGATGTGCATGTCGCACAGTCCCAGCACCGACTGCTCTGCCGCTGTGCGCGAGATGTGTGCCAGTTTGGTGTATCCCGTGATGGAGATGGCCCCGTGGCGACGCAGGTAGTCGAGCAACAGGTGGTCGGCGGGCGAGAAGGCGACCACGGCGTTGTCGGCCTCTCGTGTGTGGCGCCGCATCACGCGCAGGTGGAGCGAACTGGTCAGGATGTTCTCATCGGCCACGCGGTAGTAGGCCTTCCATTGCCCGTGCTCGTCGGGCGCCTTGACCGGCTTCACCTTGGCAGCCGCGATGTCGGCAAGCACCACCTGGCGGCCATCCACCTGATAGACCTTGAAGGTGACGCGTTGCTCGGGGCGGCAGTAGAGTTGTGCGGCTTGCTCAATCATGTAGATTTCCTCGTCGCTTTTCACGCCGGCTATCACCCCGTTGTCCTTGACGCCCACCAGCAGATGGCCGCCGTCGTTGTTGGCAAACGCCGACAGCGAGCGGGCTATCTTGCGGGCATCGTTAATCTGGAACTTGAAGTCCTGATGGTCGTGCTCGCCCTGCGCGATGAGTGACAATATGTACTGCTTGTCGCTCACTTCACAGGAATGGGGTGGATGTTCAACTCGTCGGCCAGCACTTGCTCTATGCGTTTGGCATAGAAGTAGAAGCCTATGTCGGTGAAGTGGATGCCGTCTACCGTGCCTTCGTTGTCGGGACCATAGAGGTTCTTGCAGTCCACATAGTAGATGCCCTTGGGGTTGTCTGCCTTGAGGCGTTCGTAGTTCTTGCGGAACATCTCGTTCTTTTGCGGCAAGTAGGAACTATAGAACGCGCTGTACTTGGCATAACTGTACATGGGGCCTTCGACCATGATGATGGGCACCTCGGGACGCAACTGGCGCAGCGTGTTCACGAAATCGTAGGTGACCGTGTCGCACATGTCTTTGGTGCAGTTGGGCACGGGGTCGAGGATGAAGGCTCTCACGTTAGGTATCGTGGCCATGGCGCGCGCCATGAACAGGTCCATCTTTCCCTCGCCGCTGAATCCCAGGTTCACGCACTCGATGTTCAAGTCGCGCTGGATGATGCTTGTGCCCACCATGCCTGGTCGGCACGCGCAGCCGCCTTGCAGGATGCTGGTGCCATAGAATACCAGTTTGCCGGCTTCGAGCGACGGGCTGTTGAGTTGCGGCTGGGTGATGACCGCGGTACTGTCGACGCCTATCTCCAACCAGCGCACGCCGTCGTAGAGCGGCAGGTAAATCATGTACTCGTGCATCTTGCCGTCGAGGCGGTCCACATACACCTTGCGCTGGATGCTATCCTCGCGCGGGCTAGAGGTCGGTGCCCTTGATGCCGGTGTCGGCCATGTGCGCCATGTGCATGTTGGTGAGCAGGTTGTAGCGCACCGCCACGGCTCGCGAATTGGTGGCAAATCTGAACGCCTTCCCGCTGGTGCAATCGGCGCGGTTCCACAGGGTGGGGCGCACGCTGTCGCGCATCGACACAGGGATGCGCGCCTCCATGGTGCGGTCGAAGGCATAGTTAATCATGCGATAATCCATCGCATTGACAAAACGCAAGGTGTCGGCATCGGTGAAGTCTTGTGCGGCGAGGCTCAGCGCGAGCGTGCCGAGCACAACGGCACATAGTGAACGGAGTGATGTCATAAAGATGATGCGGCTTTAGGGTGATAATGAGTGTGTGTGAGAAGGATGGTGAACGCTTGCTTTAAACGATGGCCGCCACCCAAATCGAGATGATGCGAGCGGCGGCCATGATGCGAAGTGTTTATCTACTGCGTGTGCGCGAGATTATTGCAGGGTGCCGTTGTTAGCAGCCTGAACCATTTCTTCGTTGGCGCTGATGTAGATTTCCACGCGACGGTTTTGTGCACGTCCTGCCTCGGTGTCGTTGCTGGCCACGGGATAGTCATAGGCGAAGCCATCGCTGGTGAGACGGGTCGATGCCACGCCGGCGTCGCCCAGATAGTTCTTCACCACAGCGGCGCGCTCCTTGCTCAGGCGCTCGTTCACCTCGCGTGAGCCGGTGTTGTCGGTGTGGCCGTAGATTTGCACGTTGGTCTGCGGGTTCTCCTTCAAGGAGAGTGCAAACTCGTTGAGCGAGGTCTTGGCCTTTTGGCTCAGCGTGCTCTTGCCGGTTGCGAAGAGGATGCCACCGTCGAAGGTCACCTTGATGGCGGGTAGATTGTTCTGGTCGGTCACGGTGTCGACTTGCGCACCGGGGATGTTGGCCAGTTCCTTAGCCTGCTTGTCCATCTTCTTGCCGATGAGCGTGCCAGCCACGCCGCCAGCCACAGCACCAATGGCACCGCCAATGAGGGCACCCTTGCCCTTGCCAAAGATGGCACCCAGACCAGCACCAACGGCAGCACCGCCACCAGCACCAATCATGGCACCCTTACCTGTATTGCTCATTCCACAACTGACAACGCCAAATACCAAGGCGAAACTCAGCAATAAACACATTGTCTTCTTC
>CACWKM010000112.1 GCA_902761475.1 uncultured Bacteroidales bacterium | reverse complement strand
TTGTGGCATCTCCATCCTGACGATCGTGTGCCTGGCTGGCACCATGTCGATCACCGGCATCGTCGAGGCTCAGGCCGACGGCTGGTTCCTGTTCAAGGGCCACCTGCCCGCCGTGCTGGCTTTCATCATCTACATCATTGCCGCCAATGCCGAGAACAACCGTGGCCCGTTTGACCTCCCCGAGGCCGAGCACGAACTTACCGCCGGTTATCACACCGAGTATTCAGGTATTCACTACGGCTTGTTCTATCTGGCCGAGTACCTGAACCTGTTCATCGTGAGCGGCATTGCCTCGTTGCTCTTCCTGGGCGGCTGGATGCCGTTGCACATCCCCGGTCTGGACGGCTTCAACGCCGTGATGGACTACATCCCCAGCACGGTGTGGTTCTTGGGCAAGGCGTTCTTCATGACGTTCCTGTTCATCTGGATACGCTGGACGTTCCCGCGCGTGCGCATCGACCAGATGCTGGCGCTGGAATGGCGCTATCTCATGCCCATGGGGCTGGTGAACCTGGTGGTGATGGCCATCGTGGTGACGCAAGGATGGTACTTCGGTGCCTAATGGAAAAGAAAACAAAGAATAATTAACACAAATACAGAAACAAACAAAAACATTTTCGTGATTATGGCTGATAATTATGGAAAAATAACGCAAGTCATCGGCCCCGTTGTCGATATCGCCTTTGAGGGCGAGGGCGTTGCGCGTCCTGCCATCTACACTGCCTTGCGCGTTGTGCGTCCCGACGGCACCCCCCTCATCCTCGAGGTGGAGCAGCACATCGGCGAGAACACGGTGCGCTGCGTGGCCATGGACAGCACCGACGGTTTGATGCGCGGCACCCGCGTGGAAAACCTGGGTCGTCCCATCTCGGTGCCCACCGGCGAACAGGTGAAAGGTCGTCTGCTCAACGTCATCGGTCAGCCCATTGACCACCTGGAGCCGCTCAAGGAGGGCGCACGACGTGCCATCCATCAACCGGCACCGGCATTCTCCGACTTGTCGATTTCACAAGAGATTCTTTACACCGGTATCAAGGTGATTGACCTGATTGAGCCGTTCAGCAAGGGCGGTAAGATTGGTCTGTTCGGTGGTGCTGGTGTGGGCAAGACGGTGCTCATCATGGAACTTATCCACAACATTGCTCATGGACACAACGGATTCTCGGTGTTCACGGGTGTGGGCGAGCGCACGCGCGAGGGTAACGACCTGTTGCGCGAGATGATTGAGAGTGGCGTTATCCAGTATGGCGAGAAGTTCCGTGAGGGAATGGAGCGCGGCGAGTGGAACCTCAACGACGTGGACATGGACGCTGTGGCACAATCGCAGGCTACGCTGGTGTTCGGCCAAATGAACGAGCCGCCGGGTGCCCGTCTGCGCGTGGCCCTCTCGGGTCTCACCGTGGCCGAGCAGTTCCGCGACCAGGACGGCGGTGGCAAAGATATCTTGTTGTTCATGGACAACATCTTCCGTTTCACCCAGGCAGGTAGCGAGGTGTCGGCACTGTTGGGCCGCATGCCCAGCGCCGTGGGTTATCAACCCACGCTGGCCAGTGAGATGGGTAAACTCCAGGAGCGCATCACCTCCACCAAGAGCGGCAGTATCACCTCGGTGCAAGCCGTGTATGTGCCTGCCGACGACCTTACCGACCCCGCTCCGGCCACGACGTTCAACTTCCTGGACGCCACTTGCGTGCTTAGCCGCAAGATTGCCGAGTTGGGTATCTATCCCGCTGTGGACCCGCTGGCTTCGACGTCGCGCATCATGGACCCGCACATCATCGGCCAAGAGCACTACGACGTGGCTCAGCGCGTGATTCACCTGCTGCAGAAGTACAACGAGTTGCAGGACATCATCGCCATCCTTGGTGTTGACGAGTTGAGCGACGAGGACAAACTCGTGGTGTCGCGCGCCCGTCGCGCGCAGCGCTTCCTCTCGCAGCCGTTCTTCGTGGCCGAGCAGTTCACCGGACTGCCGGGCGTGATGGTGCCGCTGGCCGAGACCATTCGCGGCTTCAAGATGATTCTCGACGGCGAGGTCGACGACCTTCCCGAGCAAGCATTCTTGAGCGTGGGCACCATCGACGAGGCCATCGAGAAGGGCAAGAAACTGCTCGCCCAGGTTTGATGACTGACTCTTGAATGATGTGTTTCTCATTCATCACTGAAAAAATATGTTGACACTCAAGATAATATCGGCCGAGCAGATTGAATTTGAGGGCCAAGTGCAGCAAGTGACGCTGCCCGGTGTCATGGGCAGTTTCCAGGTGTTGCGCGGGCATGCCGCCCTCATCGCGGCACTGGCAGCCGGCACGCTCGTGTGGCAAGGCCAGGACGGCGAGGGCTCGCGGCAGATTCATGGCGGCGTGGCCGACATCAAGGACAACGTAGTGTCGGTGTGCCTGTATTGAGCACACTCTTAACACACACAATAGCGCATAAAGAGATATGAAAAAAGCGATTACAGCACTTGTGGCACTGCTCATAGTGGGATTCATGGCCTTTGGTTACATGAGTGCCGCGCGTCATGGCCATGGCGACGGCAAAATCAATCCCAAGGAGATTATCTATGAGCACCTGGGCGATGCCTATGGTTGGGAATTGCCCTTCAACCACAGTGTGCGCATTCCGTTGCCCATCATTGCATGGGGCACCGACGGGCTGCATTGCTTCTCGAGCAGCCGCATCACAGGCGGCGAGACCTACGACGGCTTCAAGTTGTCGACGAGCGAGGAGCATCACGGCAAGTTGGTGCAAGTAGCAGCCGATGGTAGCGAGACGCGTCCGTGGGACTTTTCCATCACCAAGAATGTGGCCGCCATCTTCGTGGCAGCGATGCTGGTGATAGCCATGGTGATGAGTCTGCGCAACTGGTACCGCCGCAACGGCATGAAGGCTCCGCGTGGCGCCAAGGGACTGCTTGAACTCATCGTGGACTATGTCTACACCGACACCATCCGCCCCATCATGGGGAAGGAGGCGCCCAAGTATGCTCCCTATCTGCTCACGGTGTTCTTCTTCATCCTCACCATGAACCTGCTGGGACTCATCGTGATATTCCCCGGCGGTGCCAACCTCACCGGCAACCTTGCCGTGACCATGGTGCTTGCGGTGATTTCGTTCTTGGTCATCAACCTCACGGGCACGCGCGAATACTGGAAGGAAATCTTCTGGCCCGATGTGCCCATGGCGCTCAAGTGCCCTGTGCCCATGATGCCGCTCATCGAGGTGCTGGGCATGTTCACCAAGCCCATCGCGCTGATGATTCGTCTATTTGCCAACATGATGGGCGGCCACATGGTGGTGCTGGTGCTCATGTTGCTCATCTTCATCTTCACGAGCCTGTTTGGCGTGCTGGTGGGAGGTGCCACCACGGTGTTCTCGCTGGCTTTCGCCCTGTTCATGCTCGCGCTCGACACGCTGGTGAGTTTCATCCAGGCCTATGTGTTCACCATCCTGAGCACCATCTTCATCTCGATGTCGCACGTCGAGGAGCATCATGGTTGAAAAATAATTTATCAAGCAAACAATCAACAAATTAAACAATAACACTTTAAACAACAAACACGACTATGTTAGGATTAGTTTTAATTGAGGCCCTTGCAAATCTGGGCGCCGCTCTTGGAGCAGGCATCGCAGCAATCGCTGCAGGTATTGGTATCGGTAAGATTGGCGGCTCGGCCATGGAGGCTATCGCTCGTCAGCCCGAGTCTACCGGCGACATCCGTAGCAACATGATTGTGATTGCAGCACTCATCGAGGGCGTTGCATTTGTGGCACTCATCGTGTGCTTCCTCGCTATCTTTATCGCTTAATATTCGCTTCACGAGATGGAACTATTCACGCCTGAATTTGGCCTGGTGTTCTGGATGTTTGTGGCCTTTGGTTGCCTGTACTGCGTCCTTGCCAAGTATGCGTGGCCCTTCATCATCAAGTCGATGGAGGAACGTGCAAACTTGATAGACAACGGTGTGGCATACGCTCAGGAGGCCAAGTCCCATCTGGACAACGCCAAGGCCGAGGCCGACAAAGTGTTGGCCGAGGCTCGCGGGCAACAGGCTGAGATATTGCGCGAAGCCGCCAAGTTGCGCAACCAAATCATTGAGACCGCTCGCGGCGAGGCCGCCGAGGAGGCTCAAAAGGTGGCACAGGCAGCCCAACTCTCGATAGAGCAGGCGCGCAAGGAATCGGAAAAGCAGTTGCGCGAGCAAGTGAGCGAAATCGCACTGCAGGTGGCCGAAAAGGTCATCCGCCAGCGCATCGCCACCGACGATGCACAGCGCGAACTCGTGGACAGATATTTAACTGAGGTTGAGAACAATAATTGATGCGTTATGAGCGACGGACTTATCCCCAGACGATATGCCAAGGCCCTCTATAAGTTGGCGCTCGAGAATGGCGACGCCAAGGAAATCTATGAGCAACTCAAGCGGCTCAATTTCCGCTACACCGCCATCGACGAGCTCAAGCGAGTGGTGATGAATCCCTATGTCCCCGACGAGGACAAGGGACGCGTCTTGCTCCAGGCTACGGGAGCCGCTCCGGGCAGTTCGCTCGACCGCTTCATACTCATGGTCATTCGCAACAATCGCGCCGAATTCCTGGGCAAGATTGGACTGGCCTATGTGTACTTGTATCGACAGGAGAACAACATCGCCAAGGTGGAAATCACCACCGCCACACAACTCCCCGAGAAGCAACTGCAGCAAATCGTGGGCATTGTCAAGCGCAAACTCGGCGACATGACGCTCGAAATCAGCCATGAAATCGACGAGACCTTGATAGGCGGTTTCACGGTGAAAATCGACGACGTTCTGCTCGACGCCTCGGTCAAGAATGAATTAAAGCAATTGAGATTGCAACTCGTTAAAAAGTAACTTTTTCAACACACACATCACACACAGAGATGATTAATCCCAGTGAAATTTCCGACATACTGAAACAGGAACTCAGCGACCTCACTCGCAGCGTGTCGTTTGAGGAGGTGGGTACTGTGCTCGAGGTGGGCGACGGTGTGGCACACGTTTATGGCCTGAACAATGTGGAGGCCAACGAACTCGTGGAGTTTGAGAACGGTGTCACGGGTGTTGCCATGAACCTTGAGGAAAGCGACGTTGGCGTGATCCTGCTCAACGAGGTTGACTCGGTGACCGAGAACATGAAGGTGCGTCGCACGGGCGCCATCGCCTCCATTGAGGTGGGCGAGGGGCTGCTGGGCCGCGTAATCAACGTGCTGGCACAGCCCATCGACGGCAAGGGAAGCATCGACGGCGACCGTCTGCGTCTGCCCTTGGAGCGCAAGGCCCCGGGCGTCATTTTCCGTCAGCCCGTGAACCAGCCCTTGCAGACCGGCCTCAAGGCCATCGACTCGATGATTCCCATCGGCCGTGGCCAGCGCGAACTCATCATTGGCGACCGACAGATTGGCAAGACCGCCATCGCTCTCGACACCATCATCAACCAGAAGTCGGCCTATGAGGCTGGCAAGCCCGTGTATTGCATTTATGTGGCTATCGGACAGAAGGCGTCGACCGTGGCGTCACTTGTCAACAAACTCAACGAGTCGGGTGCCATGCCTTATACCATCGTGGTTGCCGCTACTGCTGCCGACTCGGCCTCGATGCGCTACTACGCCCCGTTTGCCGGCGCTGCCATCGGCGAGTACTTCCGCGACACCGGCCGCGACGCGCTGGTAATTTACGACGACCTGTCGAAGCACGCTGTGGCCTATCGCGAGATATCCCTTATCCTCAAGCGCCCCTCGGGACGTGAGGCTTATCCGGGCGATATCTTCTACCTGCACAGCCGCTTGCTGGAGCGTGCCGCAAAAATCAACGAGAACCAGGATGTGGCAGCCGTGATGAACGACCTGCCCGAGGCCCTCAAGCCCATCGTCAAGGGTGGCGGCTCGCTCACCGCGCTCCCCATCATCGAGACGCAAGCCGGCGACGTGAGGGCCTATATCCCCACCAACGTGATTTCGATTACCGACGGACAGATTTATCTGGAAACCGCATTGTTCAACGCC
>CACWKM010000111.1 GCA_902761475.1 uncultured Bacteroidales bacterium | reverse complement strand
CCCACGGGGGCTTGACTTATGGGGTGGCGATTGTCACAGGGGTTCCGTTCGGCTACGCCTCACTTCACCCCTGCCTAAACTCCATCGCCCCGACGGGGCTTAGAAAAACCACTCGCAATGAGGGCGGTATCAGGGACATGCCACGGCATGTCCATACAGTGGGCCGCAGACTTGAAAAAAACAACGAATTACACGAACTTATTCAATTAGGAATGAGGAATTATGAATTATGAATTGGAACAACGAATTACTCGGATTCCACGAATTCCTGTTCAACACGTCACAAAAAATCCGTTTAATCCGTTAAATTTGTTGTTATCATTCATAATTCCTCATTCATAATTCTTCATTGAATAAGTCCGTTAAATTCGTTGTTTTAATTCATAATTGAACAAGTCCGTGAAATTCGTTGTTTTCATTCCTAATTGAATGACGGTGCAATCCCCACCAAAAACCGAGGGTGCCTTAGAAGTCGAAGCCCAGAGAGAGGAAGAAGTAGAGGCGGTGCGAGTGGCTGTTCCAGCCCAGCGAGGCGCCGAGGGGGCCAGCGATGCCGCTGTTGTAGAAATAGGACGCTTGGACGCCCCACAGGGGCTTGCGGTCGAAGATGTCGCCCAACTCTTCGTTGTGCTCGGCCACGCATCCGTCGAACATCAAGTAGTGGCGACCGGTGATGCGTTGCTGTAAGCGCAGTGATGCTCCAATGAATTTGCTGTCGAAGAACTCGACGTGTCCCAGTCCCACGATGGGCAGTTGCTGCGGGAAAAACTTGCCATAGGTTGCGCCGCCCGCCACGTTGCGCTTCATGATGGGCACGTCGTCGCCAAAGAGCAGGCGGCCCATTACGGCGGGACGCAGGTGGGTGGTGCGCGTGATGGGTATCGTCACCTGGCACATGGCCATGACCGACATGAAGCCGCTGTGGCCTTTCCACTGGCCGAAGTTGTCGGTATAGTAGTCATAGCGCGCCTCGGCTCTCACACCCTTGCGCGTGAAATAGCGGTTGTCCTGACTGTTGTAGCGCAACTGGACGTGGTAGTTGAAATAGTGCTCGTTGGGCGTGAAAGTGACCTCGCTGTACTCGTTTTTCAGGCCCTTGAAGTGGTGGTGATGCTCCCAGCCCAGTCCCACTTCGCAGTCGAAGTTCATCGCGTCGATGCCCAGCAGTTTCAAGTTGGCTTGCTGATAGATGAACGACAGGTTGTCGCTGCGCCTGCCGCGGGTGAAGAGGTCGAAGTATTTATACCAAAACTCGTAACTCAAGCCAATTTTTCGGAATGGCTTAGGTTCGATGTCGAATGCCAGGCGCAGCATGCTGCGCAAACCCAGTCGCGCCGTGAGTTCGAGGTCCTTATGGAGTTTGCCGCCCATGGTGTAGTGCCCGTTGAGTTGGATGGCAGCGATGTCCTCACTGTCAAATCGCAGTCCATCGGACCCCACCAGCGCATAGGGTTTGCAGGTGTTAATCAGTTTGACCTCCTCCTCGTCGTCGCGCAGGTTGTTGATGTCGCGCAAGTGCATGGAGTAGTTCACCTCGGGGTTGGCGCCCGCCTGAGCCTTGAGCAGCATGAGGGAGTCCATTTTTTCGCGCATGGCGGTTTCGCCGCGTTCCATGAGCGTGTTGAGCGCTTTGCTGGTGAAACTGCCGCTGGTGAAGCCGCGCACGGGCACTTTCACCACCAGGTCGCAATACTTCTCGTTGGCTTGTGCGCGGCGGCTCACGTCGCTGCCCATGGAGCGCTCCATCACGTCGATGAGCGTGCGGTATTGCGTGTCGGTGCCCAGTCCCAAGTCAAACTTCACGCCAATGACGATGTCGGCACCCAGGTTGCGCGCCACGTCGGCGGCAAAATTGTTTTTCGCTCCGCCGTCCACGAGCACCATGTTGCCCATGTGCACTGGCGAGAACACGCCCGGAATGGACATGCTGCTGCGCAGACTCTGGGCGAGTTTGCCGTGGGTGAGCACCACCTCCTCGTCGGTGATGAGGTTAGTGGCCACGCACGCAAACTGGCGGGGCAGGTCGCGCAAGAAGTTGATGCTGTCGTTATAGCCCTGTAGGTAGTGCTCGAAGGTGCGTTCCACGTTGGTGCCGTGAATCACGCCGCCGGGGTAGGGGTCGATGCCCTTGCCCAGATAGAACTCGCGCTCATAGAGGTAGGTGTTCTGCTTGTCGCGTTCGCTCAGGGTGAGGTATTGCTGGTTCTTGCGGTCGAGGAACAGTTCGGTCCAATCCATGGTGCGGAACATGGTGGCGATGTCGTTGCTGTCGTAGCCCACGCTATAGAGTGCGCCCACGATGCTTCCCATGCTGGTGCCCACCACCATGTCGACGGGCAGCCCGGCTTCCTCAATCACCTTGAGTGCGCCCACGTGGATGGCGCCAAATGCTCCGCCGCCGCTGAGCACGACAGCCACTTTCTTGCGCGGTGCTATGCTGTCACCGCTGTTCACTTGCGCTACGGCTGGCATGGCCATGAGCGCTGCCAGCAACAAAAATACCACTTTTCTCATCGCTCAAACGAAGTGTCATAAGGTTAGATATTGCAAATTTAGCGATAAATACCAAAATATGCGCAATTTCTCCATGATTTCCCCACTTGTGACGCTTCGAAAGAACGAGTTCTCTGGGGTATAATGCTGAATTTTTGTATCTGAATATTAAATAATGTTTAAATGTAGACTTTTGGCCTTTAATTGCTTTTAGGATAGAAATGTTTATAGTATTTTTGTAGTGTGTTAAGTAGTGCCCGGTTGTGGCCTACGCTTTTCGTGCTTGACTTATTAACAATTAATAATAAATGATAATGACAATTCACCATTCAAAGCGCCTCGTGCGCGTGCTGGCTGCAGCGGCGATGTGTGTCGCCCTTGCCACCCCCACGGCTTTTGCGGCCGAAACTCCCGACTTGAACGCCTTGAGCGACATTGCCGCCGCCACTGTGCCACAGCACATGGGCATAGGAAAAGTGAAAGTGCGCGATGTGAAGACCGACGACAACACGGTGACCATCGACCTGAGCGAGAACTACGGCGACGTGCCGTTTACCCACGAGAGTGTGGCAAGGCTAAAAGCCGACATGAAAGCAGCCCTCGGGCCCGACGCGGCTGGCAAAGAGGTGAAATTGCTCATCGCTGGCAACGACATCGACAAGTATTTTGCCGATTTTGAGCGCGGCTACAAGCGTTCGCACGCCCCGTTCGTCACCCCGCTCGACATGAGCCGCCACTATCGCAAGGCCCTCGACGGCAACATCGTGGCCGTGTGGCCCAGCCATGGCTGGTATTTCGAGCCCTATCTCAACCGATGGGAGTGGCAGCGCGCACGCATGTTCCAGACGGTGGAGGACATGTACACCCACAGTTACATGATTCCGTTCATCATGCCCATGCTCGAGAACGCCGGAGCCTATGTGTGGGATGCACGCGAGCGCGACACCCATGACTATGGCGTGGTGGTGGATAACGACGGCGGCCATGCGCAGAGCGGCTATGCCGAGCACAACGGCAAGCAGTCGTGGAAGGCCGGCGAGCAAGCCGGATTTGCCTACAAGCAGGCCGCTTATCGCGACTTTGAGAATCCCTTTGCCACCGGCACCTATCGCCAGGCAAAAACCGTGACCGAGGCCAAGAAAGCCTCCACGGCGACCTGGGATGTGGACATGGAGCAGGCGGGAAACTATGCCATCTACATCTCCTACAAATCGTTGCCCTCGAGTGCCACCGATGCGCTCTACACCGTGCGCTCGCTCGCTGGCGACCAGCAGTTCCATGTGGACCAAACCATGGGCGGCGGCGTGTGGGTCTATCTGGGCACCTTCCAACTCGCCAAGGGAATGAACAAGGGCGTGATGAGAAATACCTGGGCAAGGAAGGCATCGACTACCAGTATGTGGGCAGCGGGGAGCATCCCTGGTTCCACTTGGGCTCGCGCTATTTCTTGCAGTGGTCGGGATTTCCCCACGAAGTGTATAGCACCAGCGGTGGCATCAACGACTATGTGGACGACTATCGCAGCCGTGGCGAGTGGGTGAACTATCTGGCCGGTGGCAGCGACGTGCTGCCCGGGCAGCCGGGTCTCAAAGTGCCCGTCGACGTGTCGTTCTGCCTGCACACCGATGCAGGAACCACGCTCAACGATGACATCATTGGCACCCTGCTCATCTATTGCACCAACGACGGCAACAAGCAGTTTGGCAAATACCGCAACGGCACGCCGCGCGAACTCTCGCGCCAGTTTGCCAACATTGTCTCCACCGAGGTGGTGAACGACATCCGCGCCAAGTATGAGCCTAACTGGACCCGTCGCGGCATGTGGGACAAGCGTTACTACGAGGCCCGTGTGCCCGAGGTGCCCGCCCTGCTCATGGAGTTGCTCTCGCATCAGAATTTTGCCGATATGAAATATGGTCTGGACCCCAACTTCCGCTTCGACGTGAGCCGCTCCATCTACAAGGGCATTCTCAAGTTCATCGCCAAGCGCGACCATCGCGACTATGTGGTCCAGCCGCTGCCGGTGCGCAGTTTCTCCATCGCTCCCACGTCGGCTCCGGGCCAGTTCCTGCTCAAGTGGCAACCCACGCCCGACGACCTGGTTGCCGGACAAGCGCTGCCCACGAGTTATGTGGTGTGCGAGCGCGCTGGCCTCGATGGCGGTTTCCGTGAGGTGGCCGTGGTCAAGGAACCGCTCTATTTGGCCACCATCAACGACAACAAGGTGCATAGTTACCGCATCATCGCCATGAACGACGGCGGACGCAGTTTCGCCAGCGAGACACTCTCGGCTGGTGTGGCTCCGCAGAGCAAAGGCACCGTGATGGTCGTCAACGGCTTCACCCGTGTGAGCGGCCCCGATTGGGTCGAAGGCGATTCGTTGGCAGGATTCTACGATGCCAAGGACCATGGCGTGCCCTATATGGAGCAAATCAACTACCTGGGTTCGCAGCACGAGTTCCGCCGCGCCTTGCCGTGGCGCGACGACGATGCGCCGGGCTTTGGCGCCTGCCGCAGCAACCATGAGACCGAAGTCATTGCCGGCAACACCTTCGACTATCCCGCCATTCATGGCGAGGCCATCATGGCCGCCGGCTATTCCTTCGTGTCGGCCAGCGTGAAGGCCGTGGAGGACGATGCCATTTCGCTGCACGACTTCGTGGCACTGGACCTCATCATGGGTAAGCAGAAAGAAATTCCCAACGGTCGTGGTGCCATGCCGTCGCGCTACAAAGCCTTCTCGCCAGCCCTGCGGGCAGCGGTGAAGGCCTTCACCGAACGCGGAGGCAATGTGTTGCTCACTGGAGCCTATGTGGCAACCGACATTTGGGACAACGGCAAGGCGCCTGTCACCGACGAGGTGGAGTGGGCACAACAAGTGATGGGCTACACCTATGTGGATGGTTGTGCCACCCTGGGCAGTGGCATCTACACGGTGCCCACGCCGGGTAGCGCCATCGCCGCCGGAGCGCGCTATAGTTTCTACAACACCCTCAACGGCAACTTCTATTCCGTGGAGTCGCCCGATGCCATCAAGGCCAGCGACACCAAGGGTGCCACTTTCTTGCGATATGCTGAGAACAACATTCCTGCCGGCATCGTGAGCGACCGCGGACTCTACCGCACGGTGGTCATGGGCGTGCCCTTTGAGACACTGCGCAGCGCCGACCAACGCCGACAACTCATGGCCGACGTGATGCAATTCTTTAGCAAAAAATAAGATGACGTGATGACGCCAAACGATTGTCATAGTTGGTGTGCGCCCACTGTAGTGTGCTGGGAAAATCCCGCCACTGTGCAGATGGCATGTGACGATTACCCCTGTGAGGTGCGGCGCAATGGCGGGGCCGAGCCGCGCCAGTTTAGCGCGTGGCAACAACAAGCCGACGGGAGTTTCGACTACACCCTCGTGGTGTTGTCGTGCGCTCCCATGACAATCACGATGGGCCACAAGGCCGTTCACCGCTTGGTGCGTGTTGCCCAAGACACGGGTGCCGCGATGGTCTACAGCGACCATTTCACCCGCACCCTGGATGGCTCGGTCATGCGTCATCCGCTCATCGAGTGCCAGGATGGTGCCTTGCGCGACGATTTCGATTTCGGCTCTATCGCACTGTTTCGCACCTCGGCGCTCTGTCAAGCACTCGAGGACATCGATGCCGCCTGTCGCGGCCACGAAATCAATCTCGCCACGATTGACCATGCCGGGTTCTATGCCGTGCGCCTTGCCCTCATGCAGCGGGGCAGGGTGGTTCATGTGCCCGAATTGCTCTATACCGATGAGCAAATCGACGCGCGTTCGAGTGGCGAGCGCATCTACGACTATCAGGCGCAGTGTGCCGCCGCGCGACAACGCGAGATGGAAGAGGTGTGCACCTGGCACCTGAAGCAAGTGGGGGCTTACCTGCCGCCCACGCTCTACACGCGCTTGGATGTGTCGCAGGGCGACTTCCCAGTGGAATGCACCGTGGTGATTCCCGTGCTTAACCGCGAGCGCGTCATCCGCGACGCCATCGCCAGTGTGCTCGCTCAGCAAGCGCCCTTCCGTTTCAACCTCATCGTGGTGGACAACCATTCTAACGACGGCACGAGCCAGGCCATCGACGAGTTTTCGTCCGACCCGCGCCTGGTGCATCTCATCCCCTCGCGTCACGACCTGGGCATAGGCGGTTGCTGGAACTTGGCGGCCTATGATGCCCGTTGTGGCCGTTTCGTCATAGGGCTCGATAGCGACGACGTCTATGCCACGCCTCATGTGCTGGCAACGATGGTGGCCAAGTTCTACGACGAGGGTGCCGCAATGGTGGTGGGCAGTTACCGCATAGTCGACGAGCGGTTGCAGGAGTTGCCGCTGGGCGTGATTGCGCATCGCGAGTGGACGCACGACAATGGCCGTAACAATCTGTTGCACGTTAACGGCATAGGCGGCCCGCGAGCATTCTACACACCCATCTATCGCGCCTTGTGTTTGCCCCCGTCGAGTTATGGCGAGGACTATGGCATGGCGCTCATGCTCTCGCGACACTACCGCGTGGGACGCGTGTGGGACGTGATGACACTGGCGCGACGGTGGGACGACAACACCGACGCGAACCTCGACCTCGAGCGCGAAAACCAGAACAATCGTTATAAAGACCGTCTGCGCACCTACGAACTGATGGCGCGACAACAATTTGTGAAATCAATCAAAAAAGAATCATAATAAAAAAAAGAAACAATCATGGGAAGAATCAATTGCTTTATTCCGTTCGCCACTGCCGAACAGGCAGCACAAACCATCGAGAACCTCAAGAAGAATGCCTTAGTGGCCAAGATTTATCTGCTTGCCACCAGCGAGGACGTGACTGCCGGTATCGATGGTTGCGAGTTGCTTCACGTCAAGGGTCTCACCGCCAGCGACACCATGCGCTCCATCGCCGAGCATGCCGATGCCGACTATGTGATGCTCTACACCAAGTATGACACCCTCAAGTTTGCGCCGTTTGCCATTGAGCGTTTTGTCAAACTCGCCGATGACTCACAAGCCGGTTTGCTCTATGCCGACCACTACAATGTGACCGACAAGGGCGCCGACAAAGCACCTGTGATTGACTATCAATTCGGGGCTTTGCGTGACGACTTTGATTTTGGTAGCGTGCTGTTCTTCTGCGCCCACTGCTTCAAGCAGGCTGCCGCCGCCATGAAGGCCACCTATGAGTTTGCCGGCCTCTACGACCTGCGTTTGAAACTCTCGCAGCGTGCCCGCATCGAGCACATCAACGAGTTCCTCTATAGTGACGTGGAACTCGACACGCGCAAGAGCGGTGAGAAAATCTTCGACTATGTGGACCCGCGCAATCGCGGCCGTCAAATCGAGATGGAGCAGGCTTGCACCGAGCACCTGAAAGAGATAGGCGGATACCTCGCCCCCACCAAGGTGGTCGATGGCAAGGAGGTGCCTAATTTCCGCCACATCGAGTTTGGCGAGGACAAATTTGCTGTCGAGGCCACGGTGATGATTCCCGTGCGCAATCGCATCCGCACCATCCGCGACGCCATCGACTCGGTGTTGCGTCAGAAGACGAATTTCAAGTTCAACCTTATGGTGGTGGACAATTTCTCAACCGACGGCACCCGCGAGGCCATCGCCTCCTATGATGACCCGCGACTCATCCACATCATCGCCGACTACTACGACATGGGCATTGGTGGCTACTGGAACCTGGCCGCTCACCACGAGTTGGCAGGCAAGTTCATCGTGCAACTCGACAGCGACGACATGTACCGCGACGAGAACACGATGGTCGCAACAACGCCCTGCGCATCAACGGCCTAGGCGCTCCACGCGCGTTCTACACCCCGGTGCTGCGCGACGTGAAGATTCCGAACACCAGTTATGGCGAGGACTACGCGCTGGGATTGAACATCTCGCGCATCTACCAGATAGGCCGTGTCTATGAGCCGGTGTACTTGTGCCGCCGCTGGGACGACAACAGCGATGCCAGCCTCGACGTGGAGAAGATGAACCGCAACAACCTCTACAAGGACCGCATCCGCACCTGGGAACTCCTGGCTCGCATTGCCATGAACAAGGCGTGAGCGTGAGGTGCACGAATTGATGTTTTTTGAAAATTGAGAGAGACCATGGGCTTGCAGGTTGAGGTGGAGCAACTCTTTGAGCGGCAACTCCGCGAGTGGCCGCTTGTGCAGCGCAACTATGCCGCGCTCGACGACATGGCGGTGCGTGTGCTCACGTTGCCCTGTGGCAGCAACCTCGTGTTGCAGTTCAACCCCGAGCGAGTACGCTCCAACGCGGCTGCCGTCGATGCTGCCTCGTTGGCCTCGCGGCCCTGCTTCTTGTGCGCCGAGCATCAGCCCAGTGCGCAGGAATCCATCCGGTGGCGCGAGCATTACAAGGTGCAGGTGAATCCTTATCCCATCTTCTCGCGCCACCTCACCATTTCGCTGCAAGAGCATGTGCCACAGCAACTCTCGCCTCAGCGTCTCGACGACATGGTGCATCTAGCCACCGAATTGCCCGGCTTTGTGGTGTTTTACAATGGCGCGCAATGTGGGGCTTCGGCACCTCACCATTTCCACTTCCAAGCGGGTTTGAAAGGCCTGATGCCGTTGTGCGACGAGGTGGACGACGAGGCCTTGTGGCCCATCGACAGCCGCATCGATTCGCGCGACGACGGTTTCTTGGGATTTTCGCAACGATGGGGACGTTTCTTTTTCATGGCGCGCGCCCAGTCGCCCACCTTGCTGTTGAACTACATGGCCCGCATCATGCTTGCCATGGTCAGAGCCACAGGCAACGCTCATCCCATGGTGAACGTGTTGTGCTGGACGGCAGGCGAGCATGGCAATGCGCTGTTTTTCCCACGTGGCAAGCATCGTCCGTCGTGCTATGGCGACGGTCCCGGACAACTGCTCGTGAGCCCGGCATCGGTCGAGATGGGCGGCCTGTGGACGCTGGTGCGCAAGAGCGACTACGACGACGTCACGCCGCAGCGCATCCAGCAGGTCTACGACGAATTGATGGTAGACAATGCCACCGCCGTGCGCATGATTGAGATGCTTTCGACCAATGAATTGTAATGACTAAAACGAAAAGATATGAACCGAGATATGACTAATGAGCCTCGTGTGAGCGTGGGCGTGATGAGCGAGCCGCAGTTGCGTTTTGTGCTTCATGGCGACTATCGTGTGGCCAGCGGCATAGCCAGTGGCGAGCAAGCCGCCTCGTGTGTCGATGGACAAGTGGAGTGGGGCGGCAGTCGCTACGACGAGTTGCTCTTCACCCCCGTTGACGAGCACGCTGCCTCGTTCACGCTGTGCGATGTGACCATCGGCGTGAGTTTTCACTGGAAACGCAAGGAGGACCAGACATTCAAGGGCGCATTGAAATTGATTGTGGAAGACGGTCGCGTCACCGCCATCAACGTGCTGCCTGTGGAGGATTACCTGCTCAGCGTCATTTCCAGCGAGATGAGCGCCACGGCTTCGCTCGAACTGCTCAAGGCCCATGCCGTGATTTCGCGGTCGTGGCTATTGGCGCAAATTCAAGCCCACAATGCCCAGGAGACTGCCCACCGTGCTACTGCCGACTATCTGGCACCCACCCTCGGTGCCGCGCAACAAGACGACGGCGACGAACTCATCAAGTGGTGGGACCACGACGACCACGCTAACTTTGATGTGTGCGCCGACGACCATTGCCAGCGCTATCAGGGCATCACGCGCGCCTCGACCGAGGCCGTGAGGCAGGCCATCGAGGCCACATGGGGGCAAGTGCTCATGCACCTCGGCGAGTTGTGCGACGCGCGTTTCTCAAAGTCGTGCGGGGGCGTGATGGAGGAGTTTGAGAATTGTTGGGAACCCGTCCATCATCCATATCTGGCAGCACGCCGCGACAGTGCCGATGAGGACGACTTTCCTAATCTCACGCGTGAGGACAATGCCGAGGAGTGGATTCTCACATCGCCCAGTGCCTACTGCAATACCCACGACCACGCTATTTTGAGCCAGGTGCTCAATGATTATGACCAGGAAACCACCGATTTCTATCGTTGGAAGGTGGAATACACGCAGCAGCAACTGTCGGAACTCATTGCTCGCCGCACCGGGGTGGACTACGGCCGCATTCGCGACCTGCAGCCCGTGGAGCGAGGCACCAGCGGACGATTGTCGAAGATGAAAATCGTGGGCGAGAAATGCACGCGTGTCATCGGCAAGGAACTGGCCATCCGCTATGCGTTGAGCGAGAGCGCACTCTACAGTTCGGCATTTGTAGTAGAGCGGCATGAGATTGACGCCGATGGCTTTCCCGCCAAGTTCCTGTTGCGTGGCGCTGGATGGGGGCATGGCGTGGGACTCTGCCAGATTGGCGCCGCCGTGATGGGGGCACAAGGCTTTGGCTACCGACAAATCTTGAGCCACTATTTCCCTGGAGCGAGCATTGAGAAATCTTATTAGCGATTGAGACTACTAATACTACTTACATAACAACGATGAAAGATACCATTCAACAAGAAAAAAGCCCCTGGTGGTGGGTTCCCACTTTGTACTTTGCCGAGGGCGTACCTTATTTCATTGTCAACAACATCTCGGTGATGATGTTCACCAAGATGGGTGTGCCCAACGGCGACATGTCGTTCTTCACCACTTTGCTGTATTTCCCGTGGTTTCTCAAGGGATTGTGGTGGGTGGTGAGCATGCAGGTGCTCATGACCGCCATGCTGGTGTTGCTCACGCTCACGCTTCCCAAGCCCGACGCAGCCACCATTGCCGGTGGCCACACGCCCATAGGCATGTTCACGTTCACGCTCATCTTGTTCGTGGTCGCCGCTTTTGCCAGCGCCACGCACGACATCGCTGCCGACGGCTACTATATGCTCGCGCATAGCCAAAAGAGCCAGGCGGCGTTCATAGGCATCCGTAGCGTGTTCTACCGCGTGGCGTCGATTTTTGGGCAGGGCGTGCTGGTTTACATCGCCGGCCGTTTGGAGACTCACACGGGCGACATTCCTTATTCGTGGCGCATCACGCTGGGCGTGAGTGCCGTTATCTTCTTCATCATCACCCTTTACCACACTTTTGCCATGCCGCGCTCTAAGGCCGATGTGCCGCGCGTCAGTGGTGACAAGGTGGATTTTGCAATGGGCATTCGTGAGTTTGCCTCGTCGTTTGTCACCTTTGTCAAGAAACCGTCGGTGCTGTTGGCCATCGCCTTCATGTTGCTCTATCGCTTGCCCGAGGGTTTCTTGATTAAGTTGTGCATGCCCTTCCTGGTTCACGGCACCGCCGAGGGTGGATTGGGCCTGAGCACCGAGGATGTGGGACTTGTCTATGGCACCTATGGCGTGCTGGCGCTCACCGTGGGTGGTATCTTGGGCGGCATCTATGCCTCGCGGGTGGGTCTCAAGGCCTCCTTGTGGGTCAATGCCGCGTGCATGACGCTGCCGTGTCTCACGTTTGTCTATCTGGCTATGGTACAACCTTCTAATATGTGGGTTATCTCGATTGCCGTGGCTATAGAGCAATTTGGCTATGGCTTCGGTTTCACGGCCTATATGCTCTACATGATGTACTTCAGCGAGGGCGAGTTCAAAACGTCGCACTATGCCATCTGCACCGCGTTCATGGCTTTGAGTATGATGTTGCCGGGCTTTGTGGCTGGCTACATCCAGGAGGCCATAGGCTATGTGAACTTCTTCTGGATGGTCATGGCTTGCTGCATTGCCACCCTGGTGGTGACCTTCTTCGTCGACCGCAAAATCGACCCGGAGTATGGCCGCAAGTAAACTCGGTTGCCTTATTTTTATGAACTATGAATGACGTGGTTCGATTTGAGTCTGTGCAGAACAAAATTATTGTGCTGCGAGGGAAAGAAGTGATTCTTGACTTTGCTGTTGCCGAATTGTATGGCGTAGAAACAAAGCGTATCAATGAGGCGGTAAAGAATAACCCCGAGAAATTTCCAGATGGCTATGTTATTCAATTAGATAAGGATGAGGCTTCATTTCTAAGGTCGAAAATTTCGACCTTAGAAATAGCCCCTGGTAAGGGTAAATATTCCAAGTATAACTATAAGGCATTTACCGAGAAGGGGTTATATATGCTTGCCACTATTCTAAAAGGGGAACGTGCAGTTCAGACTACAATCGCGATTATAGAGGCATTTGCCAAGTTGCGAGAATTGTCGCGTGCCATCAATAGAATGGCTCAAAATCCCGAAGCACAAGAGCAAAAGTCGCTCATGCAGAAAAGCGGCGAGATTGTGGAGGATTTGTTTGGCGATGATATGAGTACTACATCCACCGAGACAGAATTTGAACTGAACTTTGCAGTATTGAAGTTTAAGCACACTATTAAGCGTAAAAAATCAAAGAAATAATAACATAAGGATATGAAACGATATCTATTTTCAATCGCATTGGCATTGGTGGCCTTGGTGGCCAGCGCAGTGGTGAAGCCTGGCGTGGAGGTGCTTCGCGACGGTGGCTTCAAGCCGTTGCAGGGCAAGCGCGTGGGTTTGGTGACCAATCCCAGCGGCATTGACAACGACCTCAAGAGCACCGTCGATATTCTCAACGAGGCTCCTGGCGTGAAATTGGTGGCGCTGTTTGGCCCCGAGCATGGCGTGAGGGGTAATGCCCATGCCGGCGATGCCGTTGAGGGCGGAGTGGACCCCAAAACGGGGGTGAAGGTCTTTAGCCTCTATGGCAAGACCCACAAACCCACCGCCGAGATGCTCAAGGGCATCGACGTGCTCGTCTATGACATTCAGGACATAGGCTGCCGCAGTTACACGTTCTATGCCACCATGGGGGTGTGTATGGAAGCGTGTGCCGAGAACAATGTGGAGTTTATGGTGCTCGACCGTCCCAACCCCCTCGGTGGCAACAAGGTGGAGGGCAATCTGGTCGAGGACGGCTATTTCTCGTTTGTTAGCAAGTATGCCATACCTTATCTTTATGGCCTCACGCCAGGCGAGTTGGCACGTTTCCTCAACGAGGAGCATTTCATCAAGGGGCATGCTCGCCTCACCGTGATACCCATGGAGGGGTGGACGCGCGACATGAAATTCCGCGACACGGGCATGCCGTGGGTGTTGCCCTCGCCGCAAGTGCCCACCCCCGAGAGCGCGTTCTTCTATCCGCTGAGCGGCATCCTGGGCGAGTTGTATATCTTCAACACGGGCATTGGCTACACCCTGCCGTTCCAGTTGTTCACTGCCACATGGATTGACGATGCCGACGAGTTGGCACGTCGCATGAACGACTTGCGGCTGCCGGGCCTCAAGTTCCGTCCCATCCACATCAAGCCCTTCTTTGCCCTGAGTGTGGACGTGAACCAAGAGAAGAAAGAAGTGCATGGTGTGCAGACCTATATCACCGACGTGGACCGTGCCAACCTCACGCTCACGCAGTTCTACTTCTTGCAGGTGGTGCACGAGATGTATCCCGACGTGAAACTCTTTGAGCAGAACGAGAAGCGCGGTTGGGGTATGTTTGACAAGGTGTGCGGCACTAAAGAGATACGCGAGCGTTTCGTCAAGCGTTATCGCGTGGAGGACATCGCCGACTATTGGAACAAGGACGCCGAGAGTTTCCGCTTGCGTTCGGCCAAATATTATCTCTACTAATCAACTGAGTTGCTATGCAAGAGCGATATGAGCAATATGTGAACCGCATTGCGGCCTTTGTGCCGCGTGAGCGCATCTATACCGACGACCTGCGCACCCTGGCATGGGGCACCGATGCCGGTTTCTATCGCCACATTCCGCAAGTGGTCGTGCGCGCCGCATCCGAGCAAGAGGTGGCTCAATTGCTTGCCGTGGCGAGCGAGATGGAGTTGCTGGTCACCTTCCGCGCCGCCGGAACGAGTCTGAGTGGGCAGACGGTGACTTCGTCCATCATGATTGTCGCGGGCAAGCACTGGGAGCGTTACAGCATTGCTCCCGATGCCTCGACCATCACGCTGCAACCGGGCATCGTGGGCAGTCGTGTCGATGCCATCCTGGCTCCGCTCAAGCGCACTTTCACCCCCGACCCGGCATCGAAAAATTCGGCCATGGTGGGTGGCATTGTTATGAACAACGCTTCGGGCATGAGTTGTGGCACGCACGCCAATAGTGACCGCATGCTCCAGTCGCTGCGCATGGTGCTTGCCGACGGCACGGTGCTCGACACTGGCGATGAGCATAGCCGCGAGGCCTTCCGCCGCTCGCATCGGCAGGTGGTGGAGCGCATCGAGGCTTTGCGCGACCGTGTGATGGCCGACGACGAACTCGTGGCACGCATTCGCCACAAATATGCCATCAAGAATGTCACCGGCCTCAACCTGCTGCCGCTGGTCACTTTCACCGACCCCTTCGACATCATGGCGCACTTGCTCGTGGGCAGCGAAGGCACGCTGGCCTTTGGCAGCGAGTTTACCATGCGCACAGGGCCTCTGCACAGCCACAACGCCAGCGCGATGCTCTACTTTAGCGAGTTGCGCACGGCATGCGAGGCTGTGGTGGCCATGAAATCGGGTCCTGTGCATTGCGCCGAGATGCTCGACAGCAAGTCGCTCAGTAGCGTCAATGACACCACTGGCCAAGGACTCACGGCAGTCCTCATCCAAACCTTTGCCGACAGCGACACCGAGTTGCGAGCCAATATCGACGCCATTCAGCGCATCTTGCAGCCTTTCACGCTTGCGGTGCCTGCGCATTTCACCAGCGACCCTGCCGAGTGTGGCAAGTATTGGGGCATTCGTGCCGGCATCTTCCCCACGGTGGGCGGCACACGACCGCTGGGCACAACGGTGCTCATCGAGGACGTGGCGTTCCACATCGAGGATTTGCCCGACGCCACAGTCGACTTGGCGCAGATGCTCATTGACCACGGCTATGACGACGCCTGCATCTATGGCCACGCCTTAGAGGGCAATTACCATTTCATTATCGCGCAGTCGTTTGAGACCGAGGCCGAGGTGGCTCGCTATCGCAACCTCATGAATGCTGTGGTGGAACTGGTGGTCGACAAGTACGACGGTTCGCTCAAGGCCGAGCACGGTACGGGGCGTAACATGGCACCTTTTGTGCGCAAGGAATGGGGCGATAAGGCCTACGAGGTAATGCGCGAGATAAAGGATATTTTCGACCCCAAGGGACTACTTAATCCGGGAGTCGTGTTTAACGACGACCCCGACTGTTTCGTGAAGAGCATCAAGCCCATGCCTCTGGTCGATGACGAGGTGAACAAGTGCATCGAGTGCGGTTTTTGCGAGGTGAATTGCGTGAGCAGCGGCTTCACATTGTCGAGCCGTCAGCGCATCATCGTGCAGCGCGAGATGGCTCGTCTGCGCGCCACGGGATTGGAACCGGAGCGGTTGCGCCGCCTTGAGCGCGACTACGGCTATGCCGGCCTTGACACCTGCGCAGCCGACGGGCTGTGCGGCACCTCGTGCCCCATGGGCATCAATGTGGGCGAACTCACTCATCACCTGCGTGCACAGGCGCGTCCGGTGGGAAGTTGGGCGCATGGCGTGGGACGGTTCTGCGCCGACCACTTTGCGGGCGTGAAAGCGGGCGTGAAGTCGTTGCTCTATCTCGCCGATGTGGCGCATCGTGTGATGGGCGACAAGGCGGTGACGGCCATCGGAAAGACGATGCACGCCATTGGTGCGCCATTGTGGACACCCTCGCTGCCCGTGCCCCATTGCGCCACGAGCAAAGCCACATTTGCCAGCGACAAAAAGGTGGTTTATTTCCCGAGTTGCCTCAACCAGGCCATGGGCCGCGACCGCAAAGCCACAAAGTCCGACCTCGTTGACACCGTGGTGGCCTTCTTGAACCGTTGCGGCTATGAGGTGATTTTCCCCGAAGGCATGAGTGCCCTGTGCTGTGGCATGATTTGGGAGAGCAAGGGCATGCCCGATGTGGCCGATGCCAAGACCGCCCAACTTGAGGATGCGCTGTTGGCGGCAAGCCATGGCGGTGAGTATCCGGTGGTGTGCGACCAAAGCCCGTGCTTGCACCGCATGCGCGAGCACATGATCCGCATCAAGCCTCTTGAGTTGCTCGAGTTTGTGCACGACGTGATAGCCCCCACGCTCACCTTCCATCCAGTGGACGACCCCGTGGCCTTGCACATCACCTGCTCGTCGCGCCTCATGGGCATCGCGTCCAAAATCGAGTCGTTGGCGCGTCGCTGCGCCACGACGGTGCTCATTCCCGAAGGGGTGGGGTGTTGCGCCTTTGCAGGAGACAAAGGTTTCTCGCATCCCGAACTCAATGCCTATGCCCTGCGTCGCTTGCGTCCTCAAATCGAGGCCGCAGGCATCAAGCGAGGCTTCTCTAATAGCCGCACGTGCGAGATTGGATTGACCACGCACAGCGGTATTCCTTACCAATCGCTCATCTATCTCATTGATGAGGCAACACGCACAACGCTATGATAAAGAAAAATAAAAAGAAACAACCCGCTGCCGCTCTGCCGGCCAGTTCGTCGGGCCGCTTGCTCGCCGTGGACATTTTGCGCGGCATCACCATCGCTGGTATGCTGCTGGTGAACAATCCGGGCTCTTGGGGACACCTGTATCGTCCGCTTGCCCATGCCGAATGGATAGGCCTCACGCCCACCGACTTGGTGTTCCCGTTCTTCGTGTTTGTCATGGGCGTGTCGATGTATTTCTCGCTTCGCAAGTTCAATTTCAAGCCCTCGCGCGCCCTGTTGTGGAAAGTGGTGCGCCGCACCGTCGTGCTCTTCCTCATC
>CACWKM010000110.1 GCA_902761475.1 uncultured Bacteroidales bacterium | reverse complement strand
CTTTAATGCCGAATGCTATGATTGACGAGAGTAT
This sequence comes from uncultured Bacteroidales bacterium, assembly GCA_902761475.1. Classification (GTDB taxonomy): domain Bacteria; phylum Bacteroidota; class Bacteroidia; order Bacteroidales; family Muribaculaceae; genus Sodaliphilus. The sequence goes on along the minus strand of CACWKM010000110.1, from coordinate 6,040 downwards.
CACTATTGTGGTTGTTTGTTAGTGGTTGTCGGTAGTTGGTTGTTGGTTTGCGACGAGTGCTACGATGGCACGCGCCTGTACTGCCGCCTTCACGTCGTGGGCTCGCACGATGTGTGCCCCAGCCATGAAGGCAATGGTGTGGAGCGCGGTGGTGCCGTTGAGGGCCTCGGCGGCGGGAACGCCCAGCGCAGCGGTCACCATCGACTTGCGCGATACGCCCACCACAAGTGGCACCTGCAACTGGTGAAACACCTCGAGTTGAGCCAGCAGCGCATAGTTTTGCGCCAGCGTCTTGGCGAACCCGAATCCCGGGTCGGCAAGCACGTCGTTCACGCCAAGTTGATGCAGCGCGTCCACCTTTTGCATCAAGTCTTTGAACACTGTGGCCAGCACGCCGTCGTTGCCATAGTCGGTGAGCGATTGCATCGTGCTGGGTGTGCCGCGCATGTGCATCACCACATAGGGCACGCGCAAGTGCGCCACGGTGCGCCACATCGCGTCGTCGAGGGTGCCACCGCCCACATCGTTCACCATGTGCGCCCCCAACTCTTCCACCGCCATGCGCGCCACGTCGGCACGATAGGTGTCGACCGAGACAGGCAACTGCGGCGCCTCACGCCTGACCACGGGCAGCACGACGCGCAGGCGGCGCATCTCCTCCTCGACCGAGGGGGGCTGCGACCCGGGACGCGTGGAGCACGCGCCCACGTCGAGCACATCGGCGCCCTGCTCCACCATCGTGCGCACACGAGCGGCTACTGCAGCCTCGTCAAAGGCCACGCGGCTGGAGGCATAAAACGAGTCGGGAGTGACATTCATCACCCCCATCACCCACGGACGGTCAAGGTCCACCAAACGGCCGCCCAAGTTGAGTGTATAAGGCAAAAACGATTGCATCATGCGAATTTACAACTATTTTCTCGCCAATGCAAATTTTTGCGCTAACAAACCATTATTGAAGCCTTTTCACTCCATCAATGCCGACTCAAATCAGCCCTACATAGTAGAGGAAAATGAGCACCACGGCCACGGGCGCCACATAACGCAGGCAGAAGGTGACGTAAGGCTGCACATGGCTCTTGAGGGTGCCACGATTGGTGAGTTGCTCGTTGATGATGTGCCAGTCGAGGAACCATCCCACATAGACCGCCGTGAACAAGCCACCCAGCAGCATAAACACATTGCTGGCAGCATAGTTAAACAGGTCGAAGATGTTCATTCCGGCCACGGTGAAGTCGCTCAGCAGGTTGAACGACAAGGCGCACAACGTGGACAGCACCATGGTTACGATGCCACACCACGCGATGGCACGCTTGCGGCTGATGCGGTATTCCTCGCTCAAGAAAGTGATGACGATTTCGCTCAAAGCAATGGTCGAAGTGAGCGAGGCAAAAAACACCAGCACGAAAAACATCAATGCCCACACGCTACCGCCAGGCATCTGCTGGAAGATGCTGGGCAAAATCTCGAAAATGAGTTTGGGACCCGCCTCGGGTTGCATGCCAAAAGAGAACACGGCGGGAAAAATCACCACGCCGGCAAGGATGGCCACCAGGGTGTCGAGCACCGCGATGATGGTGGCATCACGCGCCAGCGGGGCATCGTCCTTGAAGTAGGACGAGTAGGTCACCAGTCCCGAAATGCCCAGGGTGAGCGACATGAATGCCTGCCCGAAGGCATCAACCACGCCTTTCCAAGTGAGTTGCGAGAAGTCGGGCTTGAACAAGAACTCCAACCCCTTGCTGGCGTTGGGCAGCAGCAACGAATTGATGCAAAACAGCACCAGCAGCAGGAACAACAACGGCATCATGATGGCGCTCACGCGCTCGATGCCGCGCTTGATGCCGCGACGCAGCACCCAAAAATTCACGCCCAGAAAGAGCAGCGTCCAGATGGTGTTGCGCCAGGGACTGCCCACAAAACCGCCAAATATCTCGCTGTATTGCTGCGGAGTGTGACCCGTGAGACGATTGTCGATGGCCATGAACAAATACTCGGCCACCCAACCGCACACCACAGCATAGAAACTGAGCGTGATAAGGGCACCCAAGATGCACACATAGGTAAACCGATAGACCGGCGACTTGGGCGACAACTGCTTGAGCGCACCCTTGAGGTTCTTGTGCGTGCTGCGGCCAAGCACAAACTCGCTAAGCATGACCGGCACACCCATGAGTGCGACACATATTATATATACGATGATGAAAGCACCACCACCATTCTCTCCAGCCTCATAGGGGAAACGCCAGATGTTGCCCAGTCCCACTGCCCCACCCACTGTGGCGGCGATGGCACCCACGCGTGAGCCGAAACTTGCACGATTATTGTCGGTTGTCATTTTGGACGCTAAAAAACTAAATAGTCTAAATTTCAACCGCAAAATTAGTAATAATTTGTTGCCCCCGCAAGCGCAAGGGCAACAAATCGTTAATTTTTGCAACAATACCGTGCTTTTCAGAACCGTCGAAACCACTTACAGTGGCACAGTAGCGCCACGATGATGAACCCAACTAACGGGTTGAACAGCAATGACAACACAAAAGCACCCAGGTAGCTCCGACCATGACTTCGGGCATAGACAGCCACGGCATGGCACATCAGCACATAGGATATAATTGCGAACACGCCGAACGCCAAAACCCAAAGCTCAATGTTCTCGGGGACACTGTGGGGCGAAGCATGAAGAAGCAACATAATACAAAGAAGTTAGAATGCCAACTGCACCTGCGCATAGACCGCATTGCTGCCCACGTGGTAAGCATGACTGTGGCTGTACTCCAGTTGCAGGCGGCAGCCGGGATAGAACCAGTAACTCGCACCTGCCGACACGCGATTTGTCACCACGCCGCGTGCGCGCAGATGGTCGGCAGTAGCGGCCAAGTCCAGACCGCGCACACCCACATTCTTCAAGTTGAGCATCGCATATCCGCCATCGCTGTGCTTGTCGCCATCCACACCCCACATATATTCTGCCCTGAGCACGACCGGCTTTGTGGTGAGTTGGGCCGACGCGGCATAGCGGTTGCGCTTGAAACGCCCGCCCATGCTCGGATGCGAGCCACGCCCCACAATCACACTGCCGCCCACCTCAAGCATCGACACGGGCCTCACGCTCAACCGCGCCACAAAATCCTTGGCATTGTTGATGTCGCTGCAATTTCGTCCGGCGCCATTCATCAGCGCCAGGTCGTAGTTCACTCTGCCGCGCCAAAACGAGCCATAGACGGTGATACCAATATCGCGGCCAGTGCAGCCGGGCATCATCAGCGAGTCGGCACCCATCACCATGTGTTGCGTGACAAGTCCGTTTTCGGTGATGAGTTCGAGGACGGTGGGCGAATAGGGATTCTCCATGCTAAACGGGGTCTTGAACTGTCCTATTTTCACCCCAAACTCGGGCACGACCTGATAGGCTGCCCATGCCTCGAGCAACGAGGCCTTGTTCACGCTGAACATCACGCGGCCCGTCAGACGAGGGATAACGGTGATGTCGGTGAACAGTATCACCTTATTGATAAGGAACTCATTGCTGGGGTTGGCATGCTCACGATATTGCCAGCCGGCAAGCATGTAGCCATGAAACTGGAAATGCTTCGACCAACTGTTCACCACCTTTGTTACTTTATTCTCTCGCTCTGGAGCCTGCTCCGGCTCTTGTGCTCCAGCGGCCACGCCCAGAGTGAGTGCAACCGCTATGAGCAATGACATCAAACGTGTGATATTGATTTGTCTCATTTCAGCAATTCTTCGACCTTCTTCGCCAGTTCCTCGCCTTGCAAGCCGCGTGCAGCCACCTTGCCTTGCGGGTCAAAAATGATAATGTGTGGAATACCGTCGATGCCATAGATGTCGGTGGGCTCGGTCAAGCGCTTGGTGCCCACAATCACCGGCCAGGGCAACTCCAGTTGCTTGATGGCCACGCGCGTGTCGGCGGGCTCGTCCCACACGGCCACGCCCAGGAAATTGGCCTTTTGGCCAAAGCGGCCATAGAGTTCCTTGAGATTGGGCATCTCGCGACGGCAAGGTCCGCACCAACTGGCCCAGAAGTCCACGATGGCCCATTTCCCCTTGCCCACATAGTCGCTCAGGCGCTGCTCGGCACCCGTCGAGTCGGCCACGGCAAAATCGGCAAAGGGCTGTCCCACAGCAGTTACGTCTTTCGCTTTGGCGCTGGCAATGAGTTTGGCCATGCGCTTGGATTGCTTCACCTGCTCGGGAGCGGTGGCAAGCATACTGTCGATTTGCGACGCGCTGGGAGCAGCATACATCGTGTAGAGCGACAACGCCCACAGGCCAAGGCCGTTGTCACGGTTCTTCTCATAAATGTCGTGGAAGTAGTTGGCGGCTACCTCTTCCTCCTCGATTTTGTCGAGCGAGTCCGAAATGGCGTTGAGTTGTTCGTTGAGCGGTGTGCCAGTCACATTGCCCAGGGTGTCGATGACAAGCGCCCCGCCCTCGACCACGAAGTCGATGCGATGCGGACCGCCAAGCAAGCGAGCCATGAAACTGCCTTCGGTGGTGCCTTTGAAACTGAACTGTTCCTTCTCCACCACAGCGCTGTCGATGGTGTCGCCAGTGTCGTAATTGGTGAGATAGAGCACCGTGCTGTCGGGCGCACCCGGAATCGAACCCGCAATCGTGTAATCCTTCACGTCGGTGCAGGCCATGACAAGCATGGCAACCGCAATCACTGTCAATAAATGTTTCATATCGAATACAATAATATAAATTTGGTTTGTAAAAAATCATTTAGTCTTGCGCCATCACACGCCTCAAGGCGAGCGACAGTCGCTGTGCCCAAAACCGCTCTTTGTGCTCATGGCCCATGAACACCAGGCTCGTGAAGTGGTCACCATCCCACCCTTTGGCCACAAAGAGGCTATCGACCGCCTTCTGCGCCTCGCGATAACCAGCATCAAAATCCTCGGTGCCGCGGTCCATGTACACGCGGGCCGAATTGGCTGGCGGCAGATGCGACGACAGGTAATCCCTGAACGCCGCCGCCCAAGCAGCCGCCTTGTCGTCGCCATCTAATTTCTCAAAGTTGAGGTGCGACGACATGCACACCACGCCTCCCAGCACCTGCGGATACTCGCACAGGGCATAGAGCGAGATGAGTCCGCCCATGCTCGACCCCGCCATGAAGGTGTGTTCGCGCGAGGTGAGCGGACGGTATTCTTTGTCGATAAACGGCTTTAACTCCTCCACGATGAACTTCAGATAGTTGTCGCCGAGCGACAAGTCAATCTTTGAACTCTCGCGCAGCGACTGGGACAGATATTGAGCCGCACCACCGGGAAAATATTCTTCGAGGCGCGACCCGGTGTTATCAATGGCCACGACAATCGTTGGGCGCAGGGTGTGATTGGCTATCAGGGTGGCCATCACCTCGTCGACGCACCACTCTTGCCCATTCCATGTGGCGGTGGAGTCGAACAGCATCTGCCCGTCGTGCATATACAGCACGTCGCAACTGTCGCCACGCTGGTAGCCGTCGGGCAACCACACGCGCACGGTGCGCGACTCGACGTGCTGCGAAACGAAATCGCGATAGGTCTCCAGCGAGCCGCTACTCACGGTGGGCTCTTTTGACCGACGGCAAAACATGACCATAGCCGCCACGCCCAGCGCGATGACCGCAGCAAATATCCAATATAACCAACGTCTTCCTCGCAACATATTCACTACTTGCTGATTAGTTCATCAATGTTCACTTCTCAATCGACTGATAGATGAGCGACTGAATGTGGCTGCTTGCGCTGATGCGCCCAAAGGCAGGATTGTTGCGCGAGGGACTCACACGGTTGCTCAGGAAGATGAACAGCATGTCGTTGGCCGGGTCCACCCAGAATCGAGTGCCGGTAAATCCGGTGTGGCCATAGGTCTCGGGAGTGGCCTCGGGGCAAGTGTTCGAGGCGTCGGGGTTGCCAATCACGGGTTTGTCAAATCCTAATCCGCGATGGCTGTTGGGGCTCTTTTGCTTGGTAAACACATCGACGGTAGAGGCCTTGAGCAGTCGCGTGCTGCCATAGGTGCCGCC
>CACWKM010000109.1 GCA_902761475.1 uncultured Bacteroidales bacterium | reverse complement strand
TTGTGCCGTGATTTGCTCGTCGCTTGTGGGCAGCGAGAAGCCCAGTGCGCCCCAGATCTCGAACCCGCCGCTGCTGTTGAGCGTCACGGTGACCGGAGCCTGTTTGAGTTTCTCGACCAGCGCCCTGGTGGCGGCATTGTCAACGAGTTTGATGCGTTGCGATTGTCCGTCGATGGTGATGGTGATATTATCCATAGTCGTTTGTTCGGTGGCAAAATTCAGCGTGCTCACCCAATTCTCAATCAGTGAGGCCGCATTGCTGCGGTTAGAGTTGTTAATCCACAAGGCGTCGCCCATCCACACCGCATTGGGGACAAGACGCTTGGCGTCGCTCACCACGCCGCTGATGCCGCTCGAATGGCTCGAGACTATCATTGCCACATGTTTCCCGGCCATTTGCGGGCCGTAGTTGAACAGGAATGATTGCATGATGGCGGCCATCTGGCTCCACCACAGCGGTGTGACGATGATGATGTTCTCGTAGTTGCCCACGGCAATAGTCACGGGGTCGATGTCGGGGTAACTGCTGGCATCGTTAGGGTTGGCGTTGATGGCGTTCAACAGTTGCGTGCCAAGGGCATAGCCGTTGGCGTCGTATTTCAGTCCTTTTTGTGCTGGTTGGATTTCCAGCACATCGGCCTGAATGCGGCTTTTCAGCATGGTGGCGAGGTCGCGGCAGTTGCCCGTGTAACTGTAGTACACGACCAGCGTCTTTGCGGCCGTTGAACTGGGTTCGTCGGCCCTCGATGAGCAGCCCATGAACAGCATGACTGCGAAAAGCAAGAGAAACTTTTTCATCATCCCTCAAGACTATCGGTCAACACTTGCACCACTTCGTCGCGGGTGAGGATGTGGTAGCCACCCTGGCAGATGGGGCAGGCGTCGGCCATACCCTCGATGAGTTCCGGCTTGGCACCGCAGTCGGTGATGTTCATTGCCAGTCCCAACTCGCGCATCCATTGCTCCATCGTCTCCAGTCCTTCGAGTGCAATCTGCTCGTCGGTTTTACCCTCGGCTGCTACGTTCCACACCGTCATTGCCAGGCGTTTGAACTTGAGCACGGCGTCGTGCGACTTGTTGATGAGCAAGCGGTAATATGCTCCGCTCACTGCCGCCAGCGTGTGGCCATGTGTGGCGTCGGTGAACGCTGCCACTGCCTGTCCCAGCATGTGCACCATCCAGTCGGTGGCTTTGCCGCGGTCGATGAGGGTGTTCAGTGCCCAGGTGGCCGTCCACATGATGTTAGAGCGCGCCTCGTAGTCCTCGGCATTGATGAGCGCTTTGCGCGAACTCACGATGAGCGAGCGCATGAGACCCTCGGCGATGTAGTCGCTGGTGTTGTCGTCGGTGCCCGAGAGATACTGCTCCAGGATGTGGCTCATGATGTCGTAGATGCCCGCCACCATCTGGTACTTGGGCACGGTGAACGTGAAGCGCGGGTTGAGGATGGCGAAGTCGGGGTTGCGGAAGTTGTAGAACAGTTTGCGGTTCTCACTGTGGCTTGAGATGACCGAGCAACTGTCCATCTCCGACCCTGTGCCAGCCATGGTGAGCACGCAGCCCACCGGAATCCAGCGGCACGTCATGGGCTGCCAGTTCTTGAAGTAATACTCCCAGGGGTCGCCGTCGTACCATGCACTGCCGGCCACAGCCTTGCAATAGTCGATGGTGGAGCCTCCTCCCACGCCGAGGATGAAGTCCACCTCTTCACGCTGCGCCAATTGCGCGCCTTCGAGCACCTTCTCGATGGTGGGGTTCGGCATCACGCCAGCGAGTTCTACCACCTCGCAGCCAGCCTTTTTCAGTTCGGCCATGACTTGGTCGTAGATGCCATTACGCTTGATGCTCCCGCCGCCGTAGCACAGCATCACTTTGTGGCCGTAATGCTTCAATTCTTCACTCAGTTTGTTCAATGCGTCCTCGCCGAAGTGCAACTTCGTGGGGTTGTGGAATGTAAAATTGCCTAACATAATAATATCGTTTTAAAAATTTCTTGATGCAAAGTTGCGAACAATTATTGGTTTCGTCATTACACATATTGGCTGAGAATATACCAATTTCGCAGAAAATCATCAAAAATGCGAAAATAGATACCATTATTGGCTCGTTTTGCCACTTTTTTCTTAACTTTGCTGTTGCTATGAAGAAGATACTGAAAGTAGACAGTCCCAACGATTATGCGCGGTTTGTCGAGGCCCCAGTGCTGCATCCGCTGGTGAGCATCATCCACTATGACGAACTTGCTCCCTTTCGCCACAGCCTGAACAACTACGGCGTGTATGGGTTGTTCATCCAGCGTCAGTTTCCGCGGATTCTCTCTTATGGCATGAAGATGTTGCAGGTGAGCGACGCCTCGATTATCGCCGTCGAGCCAGGCCAGATAGGCGGCCTTGAGGACAACGGCGAGCGCATCTCGCTCAGCGGGTGGGTGTTGCTGTGGTCGCCCGAATTGCTCCACGGCACCGAGTTGGAGCGCCAGATAGCCCGCTACCAGTACTTTTCCTATTTCTTCACCGACTCGCTGCGCATGGAACCTGACGAGTGGCTGTGCATCACGCAGTTGGTGGCCCAGATGCGCGGTGAACTCATGGCGCACGAGGACTCGCCCTCGCTCCGGGACATTCTGTTGGGTTATCTGCGCTTGATACTGGAATATTGCAACCGCATCTATCTGCGGCAACTCTCCGATGAGGACAAGAGCGGCAACGACCTGCTGAAGCGGTTTCACAACTTGCTGCAGCAGTATTTTCGCGAGAATCGTCAGTTGTCGCAAGGCTTGCCCACCGTGGCCTATTGCGCCTCGGAGTTGGCCTATTCGCCGCGCTATTTTGGCGACATCGTCCACAAGGCATCGGGTGGCACCGCCATTGGCTACATCCACGGCTACGTCATCAACCAGGCCAAGAGTCTGCTCATGCAAGGGCACAACATCGGCGAGACGTCGCACCTGCTTGGCTTCGACTATCCGCACCATTTCACCCGCCTTTTCAAGAAGGTGACGGGCCTCACCCCCAGCGAGTTCCTGGGGAAATAGAGGACGGGAGAGGACGGGAGAGGACGGGAGAGGATGCTGTGGTGGACTGATAAGTAAGGCCCAGTGATGGGATTATAGTGTCATTACACGCTTCATCTCCAGGTTCTCGTAGCCCTCGGGGCAGTGAGTGGAGAGATAGACGGTGGGATTATCCTTGATGAACTCGCGCACGCGATTGAGCGTGATGCGGGCCGCGTCCCTCGGGGAGTTTCATCACGTCGGCATCCTCGGGCGCGATGTAGATTTTGGCGTTGAGAAATTCGTTGATGCAGTCGGTGTGTTTAATGGTTTGTGTTTTGTTGGTTGGTATGTTTTCAACCCATCACCACGTCGAGGACCATCATCAACACAAATCCGATGGCAAATCCTATGGTGCCCAGGTTGCTGTGCTCGCCCTGTGAGGCCTCGGGAATGAGTTCCTCGACCACCACATAGAGCATGGCTCCGGCGGCAAAGGCGAGCAGGAAGGGTAGTGCGGGTTCCAGCGTGGAGGCGAGCAGGATGATGGCGATGCTGCCTATGGGCTCCACGAGTCCGCTGAGCGCGCCAATGCCAAACGACTTCCAGCGGGTGTTGCCCTCGGCTCGCAGCGGCATGGAGATGATGGCTCCCTCGGGGATGTTCTGGATGGCGATGCCTAGCGACACCGCCAGCGCACTTGCCGCGGTGATGCTTGCTCCGCCCTTCAACATCGTGGCGACGACCACGCCCACCGCCATGCCCTCGGGGATGTTGTGGATGGTCACCGCCAGCGCCAGCATCGACGTGCGCGACAGATGGCTCTGCGGCCCCTCGGGTTTGCCGTCGCCGGGATGCAGGTGCGGAATGAGTTCATCGATAAGGAACAGAAACCCCATTCCCGCCAGCACACCCAATGCCGCCGGCATGACCGACGCGATGCCCTCGTCGCCAGCCATCTCGATGCTGGGGATGAGCAAGGACCACACCGCCGCCGCCACCATCACGCCCGAGGCAAAGCCCAGCAGCGTGCGCAGCAGTCGCCCCGACATGGCGCCACGTATCAAGAAGACAAACGCCGAGCCAACCACTGTGCCGGCAAACGGGATTGTCAATGCCAGAATAAGCCCATCCATCTGTTTGGCGGTTGATGTGTCGTGCGGTTACTTCGCGGGCTCCCACTTGCAGCGGACAGGCGACACGATGGCGCCCTCCTTCTTCAACTCGGCAAACGCCTTGTCCACCTCTTTGCGGTCGGCGTTCAACACTTTGGTAACTTCTCCGGCCGACACGGGCTTGCCAGCCTCGCGCATGGCTTGTAAAACTTGCTCTTTCATGATGCTGTTTGTTTGATTGTGTGATTAGATGCTATTATCCGTTTCGCAAAGATAATAAAAAAAGCATAGATAAGTAAGTCATGCCCCCACGAAATAGGGAAGTTCGGTTGATTCAACTGTCAAACAGCCATGTCCAAGTGAAAAAATCCCATGACGAAATCAAATCGCCATGGGAGAGATTGCTTGCCGATGGTAGTTCGTCGCTCAGCGTTTCATGATGCCCTTGAGCCACTTCTCCACCTTTGCCTTTTGTGTGCGCACCTCGTGTCCGTAGATGCTGAAGCCCGGTGTCACGTTGGCGCCAGGGAAGGCCTCTTTCACATCTTCCACACAGTGTGCCAGTCCGCTGCCCTCGTGGGTGGTGAACGGGATGACGGTCTTGCCCTTGAGGTCGCCGGCGTGGTTCTTGAAGAAGGTGAACATCACCTGCGGATAGGTGCCCCACCAAACGGGACCGCCGATGAAGACCGTGTCGTAACCGCTCAAGTCCACGTCGCCCTCATATTCGGGCAGTTCGCCGTTGTTGGCCTCTTCCTGTGCCAACTTGATGAGCGGGTTGTAGGCCATGCCGTCGTACTTGTGCGTGGCAATCTCGAACTGCTCGGCACCAGTTATCTCGCTGATGTAATCGGCCACAATCTTCGTGTTGCCCACTTCGATGTTTCCCACTGCGTAGTTGTCGCCGGCATGAGAGAAGAACACCACGAGTGTTTTACCATTTTCTGCCATAACATTCTCTTGTTTTGTGCCACCGTTGCATGCTGTCGCTACCAGCAGTGCCATGGCGGCAGTGATGATACTCTTGAAATTCATACTTGTGTTGTCGTTAACCTAATTGATATTCTCCTGTGCGGATGGCCGCGATGCCGCCGCCGTCGATGGTGATGCCGCCAGCCGCCATGCATGTGAGGGAGTGGTTCACAAACACGCCCTTGCCAATCTTCATTTGGCAACCAAAATCAATCTGCATGGGTGGCATGATGTAACAACTCGTGGCATCCATCCCGCCGAAAATGTCCATATTCGTTAGTGCGTGGTCTTTGAGTGCTGTCTTATCCGTAGTTCTCGATGAGGTACTTCACGAACTGTGGGTCGCCAAAGTTGATGGTGCCCGTGTCGTGCTGGTTGAGCGTGGCAATCTGTTCCATGTCGTCGTGGGCCAGTTCGAAATCGAAGATGTCGAAGTTCTGTGCCATGCGCTCCTTGTGCGTCGATTTGGGGATGGCGACGATGCCTCGCTGGGTGAGCCATCGCAGGGCAACTTGTGCGGCGCTCTTGCCATATTTTGCGCCGATTGCTGCCAGCACATCGCTCTTGACGATGCCGTCGACGCCCTGTCCGCCGAGTGGCCCCCAAGCCATCATCCGCGTGCCAAACTGGGCATGCAACGGCTCGATGCCCTGCTGCTGGATGAGGGCGTTGCACTGCAACTGGTTCACCATGGGCTTCACGTCCACATAGTGTGCGAAGTCGAAGAATCGGCCGGCCTGGAAGTTGCTCACGCCGATGGCGCGCACCTTGCCGCTGCGATAGGCTTTCTCCATTGCGCGCCACGTGCCGAACACGTCGCCGTAGGCCTGGTGGATGAGTAGCAGGTCGATGTACTCCGTTTGCAACTTGCGCAGACTCTCGTCGATGCTCTTTGCCGCTTTTTCTTCGCCGGCATTAGAAATCCACACTTTCGTCACGAGAAACAGGTCCTCGCGCTTCACGCCGCTTTTGCGCCAAGCATTGCCCACTCCCTCCTCGTTCT
>CACWKM010000108.1 GCA_902761475.1 uncultured Bacteroidales bacterium | reverse complement strand
AATCGTGGGCTTGACCATGCTGGCGGCGTGGACCAGTTGTTGCGGCGTCATGGTGTAGGGCTGGTTGCAGGGGAGCAACGCCACGTCGATGTGTCCCAGACTGGCCATCTCGGGGATGTCCTCGGTGTCGCCGGCAATGTAGATGTTCAAGCCATCGATGGTGAGTACGAAGCCGTTGTCGCGACCTTTGGGGTGGAATTGCAGGTGCTCGGGCGTGGTGTTGTAGGCCGGGACGGCGCGCAGGGTGATGCCCGGCTCAAGTTCGAGCGCATCGCCGTTGTGCATCACTTCGCCATAGCCGAGTTGCTGCGCGCAACGCTCGTTGGTGATTACGCGCGTGCCCTCGGCACGCAGCAAGGCAATGACCTGCGGGTCGAGGTGGTCGCCATGCTCGTGGGTGACTAGGATGTAGCGCGGCTTGGGCATCGCACTGTAATCGACGGTGCGCGGGCCGAGTTTGCCCACGGGGTCCACCTCGATGTCGGTGCTGCCCATGCTGATGCGCAGGCTGGCGTGCATGAGCGCTTGCAGCCTCACCATCTTGTCGCCGGGCGTGGCCACGAGGTCGAGTTGCGTGGGCAGCGTGGTAGTGGGCAGGCCGGCGTCTTGCCAGGCAAGGATGCCGCCCTTGAGGTTCACCACCTTGAAACCCTGCTTCACAAGTTTGGAGGCCGCCGTGGCCGAGCGGCGACCGCTGCGGCAATACACTGCCACGGTGAGCGCCGTGTCGAGTTGCTCGGTGGCGTGGGAGATGAAGGCATCGTCTTGCATGTCGATGTTGATGGCACCCAGGAGGTGGCCCTCGTCATACTCTTGCGCGGTGCGCACGTCGAGCAGTTGCACATTAGAAAGATGAGACAGTTCGGCAAACTCCGTCACCGAGGCGTTGTCGAACGGAGACTGACTGCAGGCCGAATTCAGGCCCAGCATCGTCAGCACAAAAGTGATAAACTTTTTCATGTCGTGAAGTGCGTGATAGGTTATCGTCAGGTGGCAAAGTTACGAAAATTTTTGTCATCGCCAACATCGCGGCATCAAGTGGCTTTTCTTTTCGTGTTTTTCGGTGGTGGGGAGGTCAAAAAAAATTTGCGATTGTGGATAAAATCAGTTAATTTTGCGAAAATATACGCTTAAACAATTATTAACCTTTTAATCAATTTAGAAAAGAACTATGGCAACTCCCCACATTTCGGCACTCGATGGTGCATTTGCAAAAACCGTGCTCATGCCTGGCGACCCCCTGCGCGCAAAGTTTGTCGTTGAGAACTTCCTCGACGAGGCAACACTCGTGACCGATGTCCGCAACGTCTATGGCTACACAGGCACCTATCACGGCAAGCCCGTGTCGGTGATGGCCAGCGGCATGGGAATGCCCAGCATAGGCATCTATAGTTACGAACTGTATCAGTTCTATGGCGTGGAGAACATCATCCGCATTGGCTCGGCTGGCAGTTACACTCCCCGCTTGGAGGTGATGGACGTGGTGCTCGCCGACTCGGCCTATAGCGACTCGTCGTTTGCCCTGGTGCAAAACGGTGTGCAGGAGCACGAACTGCTGCCCAGCGGCGAAATTAACGCCGTGATTATGGCCAAGGCCAAGGAACTGGGCATCGTGTGCAAGCCCTGCAAGATACATTCGAGCGACGTGTTCTATGGTGGCGAGAATGGCGTCAAGTGGAAAGAGTTGGTTGAGAAAGTGGGCGTGGATTGCGTGGAGATGGAGAGTTTCGCGCTGTTCCACAACGCCAACGTGCTGAACAAGCGTGCCGCTTGTCTGCTCACCATCAGCGACTCGTTTGTGTGCGACGCCTCGCTCAGCGCCGAGGACCGTCAGAACTCGTTCCGCACCATGATGAAACTCGCCCTCGAGAGCGCCATCGCCCTCTAATCCCTCCCCTTATATATAAATTAAGGTGGGAAAATAATGCAGGCCCTGCATCGGTGGTGATGCGGGGCCTGTCGTGTGTGTGGCTGCGGGGTGGGGCGTCAGTGGTTAACCACCCATGCCCTCACGCTGTCTTCGGTGGCTTGGTTGAGCAAGCCGCCCTCCTGCCAGTAGAGGTCGGGGTAGGCGGCCTTCAGGTCGGCGCAGGCCTTGTCGATGGTGCTGCCGCCCGAGGTGGCGAAGGGCACGATGGAAATGCCATGCAGGTCGTTGCTCTCGATGAACGTGTTGATGATGGTGGGTGCGGTGTACCACCAAATGGGGAAACCCAGATAGATCACGTCGTAGGTTTTGATGTTCTCCATCTTGCCAGCGATGGCCGGACGGCTGCTCGGGTCCTTCATCTCGAGCGACGAGCGCGATTGCTCGTTGCGCCAGTCCAGGTCGGCAGCGGTGTAGGGCTGCTCGGGCGTGATGCGATACAGGTCGGCGCCAGTGACGTCGGCAATCATTTTTGCCACACGCTCGGTGACACCCGTAGCCGAGAAATAGGCCACCAAAGTCTTTTGAGGGGGCTCCGATTGTGGTTGTTCTTGATTTTGTTGCGTTTTCTTCTGAGCGCAGGATGTCAACCCGATGGCCAACATGGCGCATGCGATTGCAAGTGTTTTCATAATAATGTGTTTGTTGAGTGTGTGATGTTCGTTGTCATTGTTTTATTGGTGCAAGATGTGTTCGATTTGTGCTTCGCTGGCATACGGCAAGAGCGTGACGAGATGGTCGCGCAATACCTGTGCCGACTCCAGGGGCGTGCAATCCACTGCCATGGCCTCCGGGCCGAAGAAGTCCTCGGGAGTGCAGTACCGTGCCATTCCCCAGCCGTAGCGCTTGCCGTGGCGGTCGTGCTTGTACTCAAAGTCGGCACACAGCACATATCCGGCCATTTGCAGGTGCGTGATGGCGTGGTCAAACGAGTGGCGTTTTTTCTCTCCCGGGCTGGTGTGCCGCTTGGTGAGTGCGCGCAACTGGTCGCGTGCGATGCGCTCCAGCGGATTGGTCACGCGCGGCTGGCGCGGCGCAATGTAGCCGCACAGCCGTTTGAGTTCGCCCGACAGGAGCGAGCGATGCTCGCGCAGCACGGCAAGGATGTCGCGCTCGGTGGGGGAGAGCGTGAAGCAGGCGCGGCGATAGTTCACCAAGTGCTTATACCACTTCAGGCTCACGAAGCACGCCTTGCCGCGATAGAATCGGCCATAGGCGCATCCGGCTTGCATGATGACGTCGCTCTTGTAGTCCCACACGCCCATGTCGGGACCGTCGTCGGGAAACCACAACTCGAGCGGGGTGACTTCTTCCAGTGAGAAATCACTTATCTCGCCCGCAAAGAACGGCAGGAAGCCGCGCTGGTTCACAAGTTGTGCAATGTCGCTCGCCGAATGGATTTCCATAGCATGAGGTGGGGCTATAATAGTGTTTGCCGGTGTAAAATTACTATTTTTTTTCGGCACCACGAAATTGCGCACTGTTTTCGGTGCGTCTTTTGCTTTTGCGCTTTTGCTTTTGCGGTGCTGGATTTTGTTCTTTGGCAAAATATAGTTACTTTTGCATCACGACAATAACCGATAACGAAACAACCAATGACGATGAAGCATGTGTTGATGTGCACGCTGTGCATGATGTGTGCCGCCGTGGCGATGGCCGTCGAGGTGGGCGATGAGATATGTCTGTTCAACCAGACACATTATTCCGGCTGGACCTATAGTCGTCCCAATGAGGAACTGAACACCGACTACATCAGCCACAACCATGTGCGCCTGTATTGCAACAATGGCGTGGACTACACCTTGACGTCGCCGCAATTCAGTTGCAGCGGCATCGGCAAACTCGAAGTGTCGGCTCGCTGGGTCACCGATGGCTATGGCGACGACAATTTTGTGCTCATGGACACTTGGCTCACCATCGCGCTCATCGACGACGCGGGCTGCTCGTGCGACTCGGTGGATGTGTATCCCTTGCCGCAGTTGGAGATGAATCCTACGGTGACGCTTACCGTGCCGTCGCACCTGAAGACCGCCCGCATCCGTCTGGCGGCGTGGGAGGCCACCGTGAACAGCAATGGCGCGGTGCGTCGCGTGAGCGCCAAAGTGCTCGAGACGGCTGCCGTCTATCCCAAGGGCGACGTGAACGGAGATGGCGAGGTCACCTCGGCCGACATATCGATTATCGTCAACAGGCTCGCGGGCCTCGACTTCTTCGACTACGCAAACCGTGAGGACGTGAACGGCGACGGAGAAATCACGGCGTCCGACATCGCCGAGGTGGTGAACATATTGGCCGGCCTGGGATGAACCATCACAGGGCGCAATTCACACACAACTTTGGACCGATAATGACCATTTGGGGTGGCATTATTGGTCCATTTTGCTGTATTTGTGCGTGTTTTAACGTGTTTTTTCTTGTATTCTAAAAAAATGTTGTAATTTTGCACGTCGAAACGAAAACACACATTATTAATTTAATAGTTTCATTTTAATTTAATTTTAGATTGAACATGAAGAAATTATTTTTCGCAATTGCCCTGATGATGGGCTTTGTGGCTGCTAACGCTCAGGCAACTCTGCAAGGCAGCAAGCCTCTTGACAACATTTCGATTACCCTCAAGGGTGGTGCCGTTTCTCCTTTCCAGCACTATGCATTCTTCAAGAGTGCTCGTGGTGAGTTCGGTATCGAACTGCGCAAGCAAATCACTCCGGTGTTTGGTCTTGGTGTTGAAGGCGAGTGGACCATCAACACGTCGAGTTGGACCAAGAACCCCGCTGGCATTTGGGGCCCTCACAGCGCCAACATTCTTGACCATCAACTCATTGGCCCGTTTGCTGCAATCAACCTGTCGAACCTGTTCGGCGGCTACAAGGGAACTCCCCGCCTCGTTGAGGCTGAGGCCGTGATGGGTCTGGGCTGGTGGCATGGCTACAAGCACGACAAGGGCATCGACCTGTCCGACGAGAACTCGTGGTACACCAAGTTCGGTATGAATATCAACTTCAACCTTGGCAGCGCCAAGGAGTGGACCGTGGCTTTGAAGCCCGCCGTGGTGTGGGACATGAACGGTGATGTGGCTGTGAAGGACATCAATGGCCTTCCCACCGGAACCGTGGTTCCCGATCGCAAGTGGGTGAACAAGCAGTCGAGCCGTTTCAACGCCAACCACGCTATGGTTGAGATGCAGGTGGGTCTTACTTACCACTTCGCTAACAGCAACGGCACGCACCACTTCGCACTGTGCGACAAGAAGTACACTCAGGCCGATGTGGACGCCCTGAACGAGGAAATCAACAGACTGCGCAACCGCGCTCCCGAGGTGAAGGTCGTGGAGAAGGTCGTGGAGAAGATCGTTGAGAAGCCCGTTGAGACCATTATCAGCAAGACTGGTGAGTCGCTGGAGAGCAACGTGTTCTTCGCACAAGGCAAGAGCGTGATTACCGCTGCTCAGATGCCCAATGTGGAGCGCGTGGCTACCTTCCTGAAGAACCACAAGGACGCTACCGTGACCATCAAGGGTTACGCTTCGCCCGAGGGCAGCAAGGAAATCAACGAGCGTCTGGCTAAGGCACGTGCCGAGGCTGTGAAGAATATGCTCATCAACAAGTACAAGGTCAAGGCTTCGCGCATCAGCGCCGAGGGTCTTGGTGTGGGTGACATGTTCAGCGAGCCCGACTGGAACCGCGTGTCGGTGTGCACCATCTTCACCCAGGATGTGCAATAAGATTTGAAGACAATAGGCTTTCGTAAATCTTATATTAGATTTCAATCAATGAGGGCGTGCCACGGCACGCCCTCATTCGTTATAACCCAGAGAGGACAGGAGAGGACGGGAGAGGATGGGAGAGGATGATAACCCAAAGGTTATTGCAAACAATTCTCACTCCTCACCCCCGGCAATTGAAAAATAACCACTACCTTTGCATTATGGATGAGGTGAATGATAACGAAAGGGTTTTGCTCGAAGGGGCGAATTGGAGGAAGTTGCGCTTTTATCAGAAGTCCGAGGCGTTGTATCAATTGACGTTTGTGTTCTGTGAGCGTTTCCTGCCCAAGCATGGCGACCGCACTGTGGATCAGATGGTGCAGGCGGCGCGGTCGGGCAAGCAGAACATCATTGAAGGCTCGGAAGATGGCAAGACTTCGACTGAGATGGAAATAAAACTGCTCAATGTGGCCCGCTCCAGCATCCACGAGTTGAGGGAGGACTTC
>CACWKM010000107.1 GCA_902761475.1 uncultured Bacteroidales bacterium | reverse complement strand
GACCGAAACGAGCGCCCTTCTCTTGCTAAGCAGTTGTTCAACCGCATCCGAACTGAGAGGAAGAGCCACTTCTGCCTGATTTGCCTCCATCGACACCTGCAATCCGTTGGGAACGGAATTATCTTCACTTCCTCCGATAGTGGCGACAGTTGCCTCCAAGCCGTTGAGACGGCCGAGCATCACGTAACCGCCGTCGGCCTTCTGCACGACCACCGTGTACTTGCCGAGCGCGATAGCGTCGACAACGTCGGCCTGTTCCTTGCTGTAACTGCCCAACAGGTTGAAGGCCGCGAGGTGAGTGCGGTACTTGGTGCCGTCGTCGTTCGCTACGAGAGTGTCAGACCAAGAGGCGCTGTTTCTCGCGGGCTCGAGTTGATATACTCTTGCGCCAGGAAAGAGCGTGATGCCCGTCACTTCCTGACCGTCCGTGGTGTCCACGGTCGTATAGGAAAGGTCGGAACTGTTTATGGCGTAAATCATCGTTATTGAGCCAAGATTGTACCCGCAAGAGGTGTTCCTCAGCCAATTGTCGTTCAGTTTACAAATTGCCATTGTATTACGATGTTTCTTTACTCAATTTATAATTAAGGCTTGCTCAGGGTGAACAGTGACGGGTAGATTACGCCGACGCCGATGTTGCTGATGGCAATCACGCGGAACATATTGTCGCCCGTGGTCTCTCTCATGTCGATGAACTTGTATTCCACGTGGGAATCCATGGTATCGAAGCCGAGCACGAGGTTCTTTGCGGGGCCGAAGATGACGGTCGACGGGGTCTGTTCGGTGGGAACCACCTCGAAGCCCATCACGAAGAGGCGTCCGTTCTCGATTGCGTAGTTCTTGAACTCGCTGTTGGTCAGGTTGCACGAGCAATCCTTACCCAAGGCAATCATCAGAAGGCGCACGTCGTTCTTGTTGAGCAGAATCTTGTAAGCCTCGGTGTCTACCTCGGCGGCAGCGGCCTTGCCGATTCCGTGCATCACGGCTGCCTCGACCTGTGCGATGATGTCCTTGAGCGCATGACTTGGCACGTCGCCCTGCAGGGCATAGTAGATGACGGCATAGGCCACCTCGTGGAGCGACATGGCAGCCATGTTGTCGATGAAAGCGCGGGGCAACTGCGGAATGTCCTCGGGCATGTAGAGTCCGCCATCGGGCGCAAGCCCGGTGATGACGGCCTCCTCGAGGGTGACGCGGGCAAGACGGTTGTTGGTGCTGTAGAATAACGGCATGAATTGAGCAGCGTGCTGATTAGTTGATGAGCGTGCCCGGAGCCGAGGCATTAAAGGTGTTCTTCACCAGCACGGGGATGTGGCGAACCGCAACTGGAGCGATGGTGGGCGGGTAGATGACTTTGGCGCCCGCGTCGCACAGTTTCTGCGCCTGCTCATAGGTCATTTCGGGGATGAGTTTTGCCTGGTCGTTGGTGCGTGGGTCGCTGTCGTAGAAACCGTCCACATCGGTCCAAATCTCGAGTTGTCTCGCTCCCAGCACAGCAGCGATGATGGCCGCCGTGTAGTCGCTGCCACCGCGCCCAAGCGTGGTCTTCATGCCCGTGGCGAAGTCGCTGGCGATGAAACCCTGCACCACATGGACGGGGACAGTGGAACCCACGAACTCCTTCTTCACCAGTTCCTCGGTATTTTTCCAGTCGAGCACCATCGCGTCGCCAGTGATGCACGTCTTGATGAAGTTGGGCGCGAAATGCGGCTCGGCTCCGGCAATCATGCACGAGACGATGGCACTTGAGAGCACCTCGCCGTGACACACCACGGCATTGCGAATTATTTCGACCATGGAACCGTCTAACTGCGTGTTCACGTCGAGCATCTCGGCCAGCGGCTGCAGGTTGTCGTTGACAAAACTCTCCACAGCGTTGCTGCACTGGAATTGCGCTTCGCGTGGCACCACCGCCTCGATGGTGGACTGGTGGCGCTTGAGCAGTTTGTGCAAGCGCGAGGTGTAGTCGGCGTGACGATGCTTCAAGGCCTCGTCAACGATAGCGAGCAGTTCGTTGGTCACGCCACTCATGGCGCTCACCACCACGATGACCTGCTCCTCGCATGCCTCAACAATCTCCTTGACCAGCAGCAAACTCTCAATGCTTCCTACCGAGGTGCCGCCAAATTTCAAAACTTTCATAGTTATGTCTTGGTGTGTTAATTATCAATCCTTTCGTGTCACAAGATGAGTTGCATGAGCACCGCATCGGTGTAGTTGTTGCCCCGTTTGACCCACTGTCGCAACGTCCCTGCCACGACAAACCCGGCGGCCTTGCACATGGCCAGGCTTGCCTCGTTGTCGGGCGTGACATAGGTGTAGAGTTGATGTAGGCCCAAGTGATGCGCGGCATAGTCGCAAATGAGTTGCACAGCGGCCTGCGCCAACCCCTGCCCGCGTTCCTGCGGAAGAATCATCACGCCCAGTTCGGCCCGGCTGTTGAGGGGGCTAAAGTTCATGAGGTCCACCGTCCCCACCGGGCGGCCATCGTCCACTCGCTCCACCACGAGGCGCAGTTCGCGCGTGTGGTAGATGTCGGCATTGTAGTCCTTGAGATACTGCCACATGAGTTGCCTGGAAAATGGTGCCACCGTATCGGTCACGGCCCACAGCCGCGAGTCATTCTCGGCGGTGTAAAGCCAATCTACGTCGGTGGGCTCCAGAGCCCGCAGACGCACCTTGTCGTTGTTGAGTGTGGTCATGGTTACATTCACAAAGCAAAGTTAGGAAAAAGTTTGTGCAATTGCGCAACGATGTGTAATTTTGTTGGACAAAAACCAAGATTTTTTCTTGATTGGATGGAACAAGAATTTGCATCGACCCTTCTTGAGCGCGCCGTGAGCGAGTTTGCCAAATTGCCTGGCATCGGTCGCAAGACGGCGCTTCGCCTCGTGCTGTACCTTCTCAAGCAGCCCGTCGCCGACGTGCGTGGCTTTGGCGAGGCCGTGGTGAAGTTGCGCGAGGAGATAGGCTACTGCCGTGTGTGCCACAACATTAGCGAGACCGAGGTGTGCCCCATCTGCTCCAATCCGCTTCGCGACGCCTCGACGGTGTGCGTGGTGGAACACGTGAAGGACGTGATGAGCATCGAGAACACGCACCAGCATCACGGGCTGTATCATGTGCTGGGCGGACTCATCTCGCCCATGGACGGCATTGGTCCGCAGGACATAGAGATAGACAGCCTTGTGGAGCGCGTGGCCACGGGTGAGGTGAAAGAGGTCATTCTGGCACTGAGCGCCACCATGGAGGGCGACACCACCAACTTTTACATCTACCGCCGACTGGCCCCCTACCCCGACGTGCGGGTGACCATGCTGGCGCGCGGCGTGAGCGTGGGCAACGAGATTGAGTATACCGATGAACTGACCTTGGGACGCTCCATCTTGGGGCGCACCCTGTTCAGCGACACTTTTAAGGAGGACAAGTGATGGCCGACAATTATCTTGAGAAACACCGCGAGGACTACGAGACATGGAAAGCGCAGCGCGAACGCAAACATAAGTTGCGTCTGCGCCGCGCTCTAGAAGCCTATCGCCGGCGATTGCAGCAAGAGCAATCGTCCGACTAATTGATGTAGCGCCTAATGGCGTCGGCCCAAATGATGTATCCAGGCCCCATGAGGTGAAGGCCGTCGTTGGTGAGGTCGGCGCGCAGTCGGCCATTCTCATCGACGAAAAGCGGGAACAAGTCAATCCACACCACATCGTGCTTGAGCGCCACGCGCTCAAGGGCGCGGTTGCCGTCAATCACCACCTGCTCGCGGTCCTTGAGCAACTTCCACAGCCGCACCTCGTTGTTAAACGGCAGCATGCTTTGCAGGTAAATCTTGGTTTGCGGCGAGCGTGTCTTGATGAGCACGATGAGTTTCTCCATGGCGCGCCCAATGCTGTCGCCGTCCACCCCATGCGACACGTCGTTCACGCCCGTGAGGATGAAAATCTTCTTGGGCTGCCCAACGAGGATGGGCTCCATGCGCTCATAGATTCCCTGCACGATGTCGCCCACGATGCCACGATTTTTCACATGCGGATTGCAGAACAACTCGTTCCACTCGGCCCCATCGGTGAGGCTGTTGCCCAGCATGATGATGTCGTCGTGCGAAACCGGCAACAAGTCGAACAACGTGGCACGGCGAGCATAGTAGGGATCGGTGTTGGCTGGCGTGGTCTGCGCCCAAGCCACAGCCATGGTGAGCGACACCATGGCAAACAAAAACAATCGTTTCATAACTATCGAGCAAAGAAGAGTTGATACTACTTTTTATGGTAGGCATCGATGGCCTTTTTCACCGAGCCGTGGAGCAGGAGCAAGCGCTTGGCGTCGTTATACTCCAGTCCCAACTCATCGACAAGCATGCGCGTGCCGCGATCCACAAGCTTGGCATTGGTGAGTTGCATGTTCACCATTTTGTTACCCTTCACGCGGCCCATTTGAATCATGACGCATGTGGAAATCATGTTGCAAATGAGTTTTTGCCCCGTACCGCTTTTCATGCGGGAACTTCCGGTGACATATTCCGGCCCTACTATCATCTCAATGGCAATCTCGGCTGCCTGACTAACTGGCGCGTCGGGGTTGCTGGTGATGGCCGCCGTGAGGCATCCGTGCTCCCTGGCGTCGCGCAAGGCCCCGATGACATAGGGTGTGGTGCCGCTTGCCGCGATACCAATCACCGTGTCGCGGTCGTTCACGCCATACTCCAAAAGGTCTTTCCAACCCTGGGCGGTGTCGTCCTCGGCATTCTCCACAGCATTGCGCAAGGCGATGTCGCCACCGGCAATGATGCCAATAATCCATCCGGGGTCCATGCCGAACGTGGGCGGTATCTCGCTGGCGTCGAGCACGCCGAGACGTCCCGAAGTGCCTGCGCCCATGTAGAAAATGCGTCCACCGCGGCGCATACGCTCCACAATGCCCTTGACCAACTGCTCAATTTGCGGGATGGCACGTTGAACGGCATCGGCCACCTTGTGGTCCTCCTGGTTGATTTCGGTGAGGATGTCGTGCACCGACTTTTTCTCCAGGTCGTTGTAGAGCGATGATTGTTCACTAATCTTGATGAAAGCCATATCGCTTAATTTAATAATGTAGTTCGTAATATGAGAAAACACACATCATCAGCAGGCGTGATAGCGAATAAGTCCCTCCATGGGAGCCACCATGATGTTGCCAATGGTGATGCCACATTGCTCGGCAGCCTCGATGAGCACGGGCTTGAAGTGTGCGGCAAGGGAACCCACGAAGTTGCACGGCAACTTGTCGTAGTCGCGATAGGACTGGACGTTGCGCACGAAGAAAGCCTTGAATGCGCGCAGCGTGAGGTCGTGGATGGCCGGCTCGTGCATGTACTTGGTCAAGAACGGTGCGAAGTGAGCCAAGTAGCGGTTGGCCTCCGGTTTACGATACACGGCAGTGATGATAGCGGTGCGGTCGGTTTCATATTCCCTGAGGAACGCCTCGCACAGGTGCTCGGGCAACTGATGCTTGAGCACGTCGCCCACGAGGAGTTTGCCCAGTACAGCGCCGCTGCCCTCATCGCCTAGAATGTAACCCAGCGGCGACACATTGTCGACAATGCGCTCGCCATCGTAGTAGCACGAATTACTTCCCGTGCCCAAGATACAAGCGATGCCCGGCTTGTGACCACACAACGCGCGCGCAGCGGCCACCAAATCGGTTTCCACCTCGATGTGCGTAGCACCGGGGATGTTGGCCTGCAAGGCAGCGACCACGTGCGAACGAATCTCGTCGCTGATGATGCCGGCGCCATAGTAGTGTATCTCGGTGACATCATAACTCACGATGTGGGGCATCAACTCGGTGCGGATGCGCTCGGTCATCTCCTCCTGAGTGAGCAACAGGGCATTCATGCCCGTAGTGAAAATCTGAGCGACTTTCTCGCCGCCATTGAGCAGACACCAATCAATCTTGGTTGAACCGCAGTCAGCAATTAAAATCATAGCAGTGATTCAGTTTTTTAGTTCGTTATTCTTATATTTTGATGTAAATTTTCTTGCGATAGAGCAGATAGCCCATACTCCAAGTGAGCAAGACGATGACAATGGCGAAGAGGCACGAAGCCGCTTCGGGCGACATGGTGACCGCCTTGCAGGCATCGGCAAGCACGGAGTGGATGGTAACGACCTCGTCGCCGCTGCCGCCCAAGCCATTCATAAGGCTGGTCAGCTTGGGATTCTT